>JAOZTL010000008.1:0-4391 GCA_029942205.1 Bacteroidales bacterium
CTTCAAGCATCTGGATTTACTACAAAACTGACGCATCAAGATCCTACGGATGCTTGATGGTCTAGCGGTGCAGTAAGATCTTGAAGCATCTGGGCTAGAAAAAAACTAGTTCCACCAAAAAACAAACCGATCCCTGAATAAAAAAAAGTGATCCCACCAATGAAAAATATCAATCCCAGAGTGAAAAAAAGTGATCCCTCCAATGAAAAAAACCGATCCCAGAGTGAAAAATATTGATCCCACCAATGAAAAAAACCGATCCCAGAGTGAAAAAAAGCGATCCCACCAGTGAAAAATATTGATCCCACCACACAAAAATGTCGATGCCACCTTGTTTCAAGTAAATTCTAAAAGATTTTAATTAGATTAAATTAAATAATAAGCAAAGATACTTGTCTTTTAAATTAATAAAATAAAGTTTCAGGTTTTTCGATCAATAACTTCTTCTGAATCTCCACACAAGGGATAAAACCTTGACGCTCGAATGTCCTACGGACAATTCGAGATCTTTGCCTTTAATAAAGACTTTCGTCTATTATCAGCGAATCGACATTTTGTTGGTTTATTTTTCGACCAAAGAAATCGTTTCGTTTGTCTTTGGTCTCAAAAATATAATCAGCCATCACAAGCGCAAGATGCTTGCGGGGGTGATGCGAATCCCAAAAATTATTTTTATCTTTACTGTATTCATTTATTCCACTAAAATTATAAAATACATGTGCCTTGCTCAATTCACGCAAAAACTGAAAGTATAATTCCTTATTCGGTGAGCGCAAAAGCATCAAGTATTGCCGTGTATGCAAGGGATTCAGGAATAAAGTAAGTCGGATGCCCTGCGTATCACAAAACTCGATGATGCTCGTGAGTGCCTCCATCTTGGACGGTTGCACGGCAAGCGTGTCGTTATTGTATATTTCGTAGTAAGAATCCAGCGTATTTTCAAATTCTTTGTTCAGCCATTTCACGCCTTTGGCTTTGAGCGTCATTTGTCGCCATCGATTGGTTCGTGAGCCTCGTTGGTTGTACTGGTAACTGACTTTTGCCCCCGTCGAGTCCTTCCGATTCGATTTTATGCACTCATACGATTTCTTCAAGCATTGATAAGATAAATCGCTTTTCAGTAATTCAATGTCTAAGTTTTTGTTGCCTTGCACCAGTTCCAAATCAAAACCCTCCTTGTAGGCTGGCGAAGTATTCAGAAAGGCTATAAAATCAATGCCATAATACACCGATTTTATCGGCGAGTTGCGATGCGAGAATTTTAATACTTCGAGCATTTCTTGTGGCGATCCGCTGCTTAATGCATAGTTATAAAAATTTTCTTGCGTATAGGAAGTAAATGCTTTTTCGGCAGCCAGATACTCCGTTCGTGAATTGCCCAAAAAAATAGCATCGGGCTGGATATTTCTCGAATGAAAAATCTTTGTAAACCGAGTATTGTTATAAAAGGCTGGTTTGTAATAATTAATCCCCTTTTGCTGGTATTCTTGATGGATGCCATACGGGTCGATATAATAATTAAATATGCCTACCAACACAAAAATAAGTGCAAGGTAAACAAAGAAACGAACGATAAATCTACGCTGATTACCAAGCTCTTTATCTTGCTCTGGCTGTTGCGAAAAAACTGTCATAATTCTACTATCCAAAGTTAATTTTAATTGATTATTAATGATTTATCTCTTTTCATTGAGATTAATTAGACAAAAAAATTTAGTAACAAGTACAAAGGAAATCGGCATATTTCAAGCAGAGAAAAGCAGACTTATCCACTATTACACCTCTCCTTAAAAGAGAGAACTTTGCCGCCGTACTGTTTACTAATAAATCTTTAATTTCAATCGCTCTTTATTTTAATAAATGTATCATAATTAAACAAAAAATAAATTTTAAAATATCCGTAATACCCACAGGAAGAAACCTTTCCTTTTCAGGAGCAAGGACGAAGGTCTTCTCCCTTTTTGATGTGCTAACGCACGAGTTTAAATGCTTTCTTAAGCAACAACTTAAAACAAATAATTATCCATTTAATGTTGTCCTCATTTTTTAAGATCAATAATCTTGCGTAAGCCACATTAAAGAGGTCGAAGACCTGACTTTAGAAGCCAAAATAAATAAATTCACTAATTTTATTCAACTGCAAAATAGCGATACTAGCCATCGCCAATAGAAGGAGTAAGTTTTTTTTACTCGCCAAAAACCTGTCTTGCAATGTATTGGAATTTTTCATATAAAAAATAACTAAAAAAGCAGCCACCAACCACACGCCCATTTCTGTAGAGATAGAAAAATGCTTATTGCCAAACTGGAACGAGAACATAGCCGTAATTACTTTCATGGCATCACCCCAAGATGTAGCTCTAAAAAATATCCAGGCAATATTCACAAAGTTGAACGTTAAGAACCAAGCAAGAATTTTGTTCATCTGCCTATTGGAGTTTTTCCAGATGCGATGCACCACCACCGCCACGCCATGCAGCACGCCCCAGAAAACAAAAGTCCAGCCAGCGCCATGCCATATTCCTCCAATAAGGAAAGTTAGAAACAAATTGGTGAGCGTTCGGGCTTCGGTATTTCGGTTTCCACCCAAAGGAATATAAATATAATCACGCAGAAACCGACTCAAAGTCATGTGCCACCGCCGCCAGAAGTCTTGAATATCCAATGCTTTGTATGGCGAATTGAAATTAAACGGTAGCTTAATGGAAAACAACAAAGCCAGCCCTATCGCCATATCTGTATAGCCGCTAAAGTCGAAGTACAACTGAAACGTGTAGGACAGCGATGTAAGCCAAGCTTCCTGCATATTGAGTACGGCATAGGTATCAAAGCCTTGCGTTGCCCACTCAGCAAAGGTATCGGCAATGATTACTTTTTTGAATAATCCCGTGAAAAAAATAAATAAACCCTTGGCAAATGCATCGTAGTCTATTTTATTTTTCATCCGTAGCGCAAACTGTGGCATCATTTCTTTGTGATGCACAATGGGGCCTGCTATTAATTGTGGGAAAAAAGTAACAAACATGGCATAATTCAGAAAACTGCGTTCTTGTACTTTTCCTTGTCGGCTATCTACCAGAAATGCAATTTGCTGGAAAGTAAAGAAACTAATCCCAATAGGTAGCTCCAAATTTCGGTATGCAAAATCGGTATCCCAGAGCATGTTGATGTTATATAACGCAAAATCGAGGTACTTGTAATAACCCAACAGAAGTACATTGACAACAATTCCGATAATCAAATAAGTACGTTTCTTGCTTTCGCCACGCTTGGATAATGGCAGGCTATAGAAATAATTAAAAATTAAAGAGAATAGGATAATCGGTAAGTAGTAGATATTCCACCAACTATAAAAAAATAAGGATGCAGCAACGAGCCAAAACTTCTTTATCGTATCGTTACGGAATATATTCAATAAGTAATAAACCAAAACGACAATTGGCAAAAAAACAAACAAAAATTCGTAGGAATTAAATAACATATCGAAAAATAAATTGAGCCACAAAACTAAGAATTTATAAAACGCTAAACAAAAGGTCTTCGACCTTTTTGATGTGGCTTACGCAAATTTAATTTCTCACGATTGCTACAGAAAGATCTTCGACCTTTTTGATGTGGCTTACCCAAATTTAATTTTCCCCGATTGCCATCATGGGCTAACCATAGCTTCGTTCTTACAGACTAAAGCCATAATCCGAACGAAGACACCGATTTTATTTAATTTAAAACATACAGTTTCATACAAACACGCTGTTTATCAGTAAAAAACCTGTTAGATCTCTCCACTTTTCACTTTTCCTTGAATTAATTTAACAAAAAATAACATTCTCTAAAGTTTCTCATAATCAATAATATATTATAAAATAATAGCTCAAAAAAGCATAAAAATAATGCGTATGTTTTATAAATCAAAAAATAATGCTTTGTAATCGTTAAAAAAATATATTTTTGCATATTCAGATTTCGTCTGTTTTTAATATTTATTTTTGGACATTTG
Organism: Bacteroidales bacterium; assembly: GCA_029942205.1. Lineage (GTDB taxonomy): Bacteria > Bacteroidota > Bacteroidia > Bacteroidales > JAOZTL01 > JAOZTL01. The sequence continues at coordinate 3,998 of JAOZTL010000008.1, forward strand.
TTGACAAATAGTCAATGGAAATCAGCAAGTTACGCAAAAAACAAACATAACTATGGCAAAAAAGAATTTTATTACATGTGATGGAAACCACGCCGCAGCACACATGGCTTACATGTTCAGCGAAGTAGCCGCAATTTATCCAATCACACCATCGTCTAACATGGCAGAAAATGTAGACGAATGGGCAGCAGCAGGTCGCAAAAATATTTTTGGCGAAACCGTACTCGTATCAGAGCTACAATCAGAGGGTGGCGCATCGGGTGCTGTTCATGGCTCGCTGCAAGCAGGAGCATTAACCTCCACGTACACAGCATCGCAAGGCTTATTGTTGATGATTCCTAACATGTACAAAATCGCTGGTGAATTGTTACCAGGAGTTTTTCATGTGAGTGCA
>JAOZTL010000008.1:4401-18345 GCA_029942205.1 Bacteroidales bacterium
CAAGCATTATCTATCTTTGGCGACCATTCGGATGTGATGAGTGCCCGCCAAACAGGTTTTGCTTTCTTGGCAACTGGTAGCGTTCAAGAAATCATGGATTTGGCAGGCGTAGCTCACTTGGCTTCTATCAAGTCTCGTATACCGTTCGTTCATTTCTTTGATGGTTTCCGCTCGTCACACGAAATCCAAAAAGTAGAAGTATTAAACAACGAAGACATGGCTCCGTTGATTGATTACGAAGCACTACAAGCATTTCGAGATAGAGCACTCAACCCTGAGCATCCCGAAACAAAAGGAACAGCCCAAAACCCAGATATTTATTTCCAAGCACGTGAAGCAGCCAATCCATTCTACGATGCCATTCCTGACATTGTGGAAGATTACATGCAAGAAATCACAAAACTAACTGGTCGTGAATATCATCCATTTACGTATTATGGTGCCGAAGATGCCGAAAATATTGTAATGGCAATGGGTTCGGTAACGGAAACAATCAAAGAAGTTATTGATTATAAAATGGCAAATGGCGAAAAAGTAGGCTTAATCAGCGTACATTTATATCGTCCATTCTCAGCCAAATATTTCTTTAATGTATACCCAAAAACAGTAAAACGCATCAGCATACTGGACAGAACCAAAGAACCAGGTGCCAACGGTGAGCCACTTTATTTGGATGTACGTGATTTATTTTATGGCAAAGAAAATGCACCTATCATCATAGGCGGTCGTTATGGCTTAAGCTCCAAAGATACGACTCCTGCTCAAATTATTTCGGTATTTAATAACTTAGCACAAGCCGAGCCAAAAAACCGTTTCACTTTGGGAATTATGGATGATGTTACGTTTACATCTTTACCATTATTACCAGAAATCAGTTTGGCTGCCGAAGGTATGTTTGAAGCCAAATTCTATGGCATCGGATCCGATGGAACAGTTGGTGCTAACAAGAACTCAATCAAAATCATTGGTGATACAACCGACAAGTACGCACAGGCTTATTTCGCTTATGACTCTAAGAAATCAGGCGGTGTAACCACTTCGCACTTACGCTTTGGTGATTCTCCTATTCGCTCTACTTATTTGGTAAATACACCCGACTTTGTAGCTTGCCACGTGCCATCGTATTTGGATAAGTATGACATGACCAAAGGCTTGAAAAAAGGCGGAACATTCTTGCTCAACAGCATTTGGAATGCCGAAGACACTACCGATCATTTACCCAACAGTGTGAAAAGTTACTTGGCAACGAACGATATTAAGTTTTATATCATCAATGCCACACGCATAGCCGAAGACATCGGGCTAGGAACTCGAACGAACACCATCATGCAATCGGCTTTCTTCAAAATAGCAGAAGTAATCCCTTATGATGTTGCTGTAACCGAAATGAAAAAAGCAATCGTAAAATCATTTGGTCTCAAAGGCGAAAATATCGTAAACATGAACTACGCCGCAGTAGAGCGAGGAAGCGAATTGACCGAAGTGGAGGTAAAAGACGAATGGAAATCATTAGATGGAACATTCATTATTCCACAACGTTCTTCGGGACCAGACTTTATCAAAAACGTAGTCGATCCGATCAACAACCTAAAAGGCGACGATTTGCCAGTAAGTGCATTCAAAGGACGTGAAGACGGTGCATTCCCAGCAGGAACTACCGCCTACGAAAAACGTGGTATCGCTGTAAACGTACCCGAATGGATTGCCGACAATTGTATCCAATGTAACCAATGTGCTTACGTTTGTCCTCATGCAGCTATTCGCCCGTTCTTACTCAACGAGGAAGAGCTAACCAATGCACCAGAAGGCACTCAAACGATTGATGCCGTAGGAAAAGCATTCAAAGGCTATCAATTCAAAATACAAGTAAGTACACTCGACTGTACTGGTTGCGGAAGTTGTGTCGAAGTATGCCCATCGAAAGAAAAATCATTAGTAATGATGGCTATCGATAGCCAAAAAGAGGAAATCGAACGTTGGGATTATTTTGCAGACAATGTAAGCTATAAAGATACTTTAGCTCCAAAAACCAAAACATTCAAAAATAGCCAATTCGCACAACCATTGTTTGAATTCCATGGTGCATGTGCTGGTTGTGGCGAAACTCCTTATATCAAGCTAATCACCCAATTGTATGGCGATCGTATGATGATAGCCAACGCAACGGGTTGTTCGTCGATTTATGGCGGTTCTGCACCATCGACACCTTATTGCTCCAATGCCGAAGGTAAAGGACCAGCTTGGGCTAATTCATTGTTTGAAGATAATGCAGAATACGGCTACGGAATGTCTATCGGAATAGGCAAATTACGTGAACGAATTGTTATCTTAATGAATAAAGCACTCGCAAACGGCTTAGACGGAGAACTAAAAGAAGCTTTCGAGGAATGGATAGCCAATAAAGATTTAGCCGACGAATCGGATGCTGCTTCAAGAAAAACACTACCATTACTAAAAAAATCGGATATTGGCGAAGCTGACGAGTTACTCAAACTTGAGCAATACTTTAGCAAAAAATCGATATGGGTATTCGGTGGCGACGGTTGGGCTTATGACATCGGTTACGGTGGATTGGATCACGTGTTGGCCTCTGGCGAAGATATAAACGTTTTGGTGGTAGATACAGAAGTATACTCCAACACAGGCGGACAATCATCCAAAGCAACACCAACAGGCGCAGTAGCCAAATTTGCAGCATCGGGCAAGAAAATACGTAAAAAAGATCTCGGAGCAATGGCAATGACTTATGGTTATGTTTATGTAGCACAAGTAGCTATGGGTGCTAGTAACAGCCAATATTTCAAAGCATTGAAAGAAGCTGAAGCTTATCCAGGACCATCGCTAATTATTGCTTACGCTCCTTGTATTGCTCATGGTATCCGTACAGGCATGGGTACAGTACAAGAGCAAGAAAAACAAGCAGTAAAAGCTGGTTATTGGTCTACTTTCCGCTACAATCCACTGCTTGAAGCAGAAGGAAAGAATCCATTGACACTAGATTCTAAAAAGCCTGATTTCTCGCTATTCCAAGATTTCTTGAAAAGCGAAGTTCGGTACACGTCTCTAGCAAAAGCATTCCCTGAGGAAGCTGCTGAATTATTCAAAGTAGCCGAAGAGGATGCAAAATGGAAATATAAAAACTACCAACGTCGTGCTTCAATGGATTATTCTCCTGACGAAGAGTAGATTTTTCGAATCATTAATATAAATAAAAACACGGTGGACAAAATCCATCGTGCTTTTTTTTAATTTAATTTCATCCATTTTCTCTTTTAAAAACAAGGTATTCAGCCAGTTTTAATTATTTTTTTGGAGTTCATACACTTTTTTTTCAAACACTTACGTTATACTATCAGAGGTACTTATTGTACCCTAACGAAAAAAAATATTAACCCATAAAATAAAAAATCATGAAACTTAAGCACATTTCAACCCTATTAGTCTTTTTATTTGCCTTCTCTTTTTACGGATTTTCTCAAAATGAAGAAGAGGAAGTAGAATTATTTTCTATCGACGACACTAGAGGTTATGACACTAACCAGCACGATTTTGGATCACTAGCCTCAGTAGCTAGCTACATGATTACAATAAAAAATTCAGGTCAAACAGACATGATTATTGATTATATCAAAATTCCATCTGGCGTATCCATTACAATCATGCAAGACAAAATTAAATCAAAAAAATCTGGCGAAATAAAAATATCTGTTGATCCTAGCTATTTAGACGATGGCACATTCTTGAAAAAAATAGTGATAGTAACTTCTCAAGTAGATCTACAAGGTGTAAAAATCTCGAAGGAAGTAAATTATACAGTTAAAGGAATTGTTCAGAAATAAATTTTTCAAACGATTTTAACGAATAAAAAAGAGGCTATCATTTACGAGTAGCCTCTTTTTTATGTCTTCAACCTTTTTTGATATTGCTTACGCACTTATCAATACTCATTAAATAAGCAATTTACAATTAATTTTTCAGAGATGCTTCAACCACTTACTGATTTAAAGTAAATGCTCCTTCTTCTTTTATCGAAAAGTACGAGATTCCAAGGCTTTCGCATTCTTTTGCAAATAATTTGCGTTGCCAAAAAGGTACAGTTGGATCAAAAACAATTTGCTTTGGTTGATAAATAGACAAAATATCTTCAATTTCAATACTAGGAGATTTACTAATTATTACTAAATCGATAGGCATTTTCGACGACACTTCTTCATAGCGAATACTTTTTTCGTCGTCAATAATCACCATTTTTTTATCCGAAAAAATAAATACTTGCCCCTTTTTCTTCAAATGTTCCGATTCATATTCTTCTTTTATCGATAAATAATTTTCGACAACAATTTGTTTAGCTGTCCAGAAATTTTGAGCTGCAAATTGCAAAGAAGTAGAATTAATAGTCGTATCACTGGTGAAAATAATGCCTTTATTCCCCTGTATAAAGTTGATTACTAAAGATTTATTAACATTAAAAATAACCATTTTCTGTTGTTCTTGCGTTTCGATTGTTTTGCTTACTCGCCCCAAAAACAAGAAAACAGCCAATAATAAGGCTATTTGTAAAAAGCGTTTTTGTTTTTTAATCAAATATAAAATAATTGATCCGACAACAGCATAAAAACCAAATAGTTGTAATGAATTAAAATCAATGTGCTGCGTTGTGGAATATGGCATTTTTTCGATCAAAGCGATCGATTGATTCAAAACATAAGTCAATCCTACAAGTAATTTACCTACAAAATAAGCCGCAATATCCGAAAAAGAAAGAATCAACAAAGCAAGTGCCGAATATACAATCAAAATTGCCATAGGAATGACAATCAAATTAGTGATAATGAAATAGTTAGGGAACTGATGAAAATAAAATAAAGCAATCGGACTTGTCCCTATTTGGGCAGCAATAGAGACAGAAACAAGTGCCCAAAGCTTGTCTAGCATTTTATTCTTAATATACAAAAGTGCGTGTATTTTGGGCTGAAAAAAAATAATGGATAATACCGCTAAATAAGACAACTGAAAGCCAACTTGAAAGATAATAAACGGATTTTCGAGAATCAGAAAGAAAGCAGATGCAGCTATCGAATTGTAAATATTCACTTTCCTTTCGACTAGCATGCTTGCCGAAATAAAACTAAACATAATCGCTGCACGCCTTACAGAAGGCGAAAGTCCTGAAATATAAGCAAATGCCCAAAGAATAAAAATTGTTATCGCAAATTTGAGATACTTTCCCCATTTTACCTTGTCGAGAAAGAAGAGAAAGTACTTGATAATCATGAAAATAATACCGACATGCAAGCCCGAGACGGCAAGAATATGCATGGCACCAGTAGCGGCGTAACTTTGACGTGTTTCTGCATCTAAATCATGCTTATAACCAAGTGTAAGTGCAGCTGCTACGGCAAATTCATCGTCTGTAAGTCCATTTTGTCGATAAATTTGTAAGAAATAAGCACGAACTTTTTGTGCCGACAAACGCAAATAATCGCCTTGCCCCTGCCCGATTCTGTTCCATTTTTCATGCGTTACATAAGCCTGATAAGCAACACCTTTGTTGGCTAAATATTGCTTATAATCAAATTCATTGGGATTTTTACTGTTCTGAATTTCAGATAATTTAGCTTTAAAAATAAGCAAATCGCCATAAGCTAATTGTTTACTGAGTGTTTCTTTTTCAAAATAAAGGAGAGCTTTAGTTTCCAAAGGTTTCCATCCATAAGTATCATTTACGAATTGCAATTCAACAAATACTTTAACAGAATTTTGTTTTTCTTCGGGTAATTCAGACACTACGCCTACGAAAGATTGCTCTTCTTCGTTTATCGACATTAACTGCACAGTATGCTGCTTTGTCAGAAAAATTCCGATAAAAAATAAGCTAATAAAAAAGGAAAGTCCGAAAATCCAACGAAATGCAAATTGTTCTTCTACCCATCGAAAATGATAGCTAAACATACCAAAAGCAACGAATATAAATACGTATAGCAACAAAAAAGCTATCTCAAAATCAAATGAATATTGAAATATCACTCCCATTAATAAAGGAATAACCATCCGAACGAATGGAACTTGTCTTAACCAATAAGTTTGATTCATTTAGAAATAATTATCCAGTTAATTTTGCCCACAACTTTCGAGTTTTTTTAACGCTTAGAAGCCAATCGAACTTTGTATTTCACATCAAACTTTCCTCTGGACAAGGCTTGCAGTCTATTTTTAATCAATCGACGACGAATTGGAGAAATACGATCGGTGAACAGAACACCCTCTAAATGATCGTATTCGTGCTGAATTACTCTAGCTTTAAATCCCTCAAAAACGTCATCGTGCCACTTAAAATTTTCATCTTGGTATTTTATACGAATGCGATCCAATCGTTTGACATCTTCCCGAACGCTAGGAATACTCAAGCATCCCTCTTCAAAACTAACTTCTTTACCGTCTCTTTCCAGTATTTCGGCATTGATAAATACTTTTTTGAAATCAGAAAAATCTTCATCATCCGATTCGATTTCAGTGCCATCAATCACTACCAACCGTATACTTTTGCCTGTTTGTGGGGCAGCCAAGCCCACACCCTCCGACGAGTACATGGTATTAAACATATTATCAATTAATTCTTTTAAATCAGGATAACTTTTGTCAATTTTAACAGCCTTCTTGCGTAATACCGAAGCGCCTATGATGTAAATAGGAAATATCATTTTGTATTTTAATTAAGGGGTTTCACCCATTTTATTTACTAATTGAATCAAGATAAGATTGTAAAATAATCGTTGCACTAATTGTATCAATCAATGCTTTATCTTGTCGTTTTTTCTTTTTCAATCCAGCATCTATCATCGTCTGAAAAGCCATTTTGGATGTAAATCGTTCGTCCATTAACTCAATTTTGAGCATAGGGTATCGTTTTTTCAATTTCTCCAAAAATGGATTTATGTACACTAATGATTGAGAGCCTTTATTTTGTAATGTTTTCGGATAGCCTACTACAATGCATTCTACCGATTCCTTTTTTAAATAATCAGCTATAAAATCAAAAATTTGTTCACTTGCTACTGTCCCTAATCCATTAGCGATCAGCTGCATTGGATCGGTAACAGCGACTCCTACTCGTTTGTGTCCATAATCGATTGCAAGAATACGCGCCATTTTATTTATTTCTTATTTAAAATGATTATAAATTGCAAAGATAAATAAAGCTTTTGTTTTTGATACGACTTTTTTTGATTTATTTTCAAAAATAACCAATTAATTAAAGAATCAACATGAATAAATTTGTCTTTTCTTTTTCTGCATATTTTATTTTCATTATCGCCTTGTTATTTTCCTGTAATTCAGAGAAAGAAGAAGGTATTTATGAACGATCAAAATCAAACGAAATAACTAGTTTACAGCATATTAAGTGGTTGCAAGCGATACAATCAAATCAAAAAAATATTTCGCATGCTTTGATGGCTAAAATAGAAAATTTACAGCCAGCAGCATTGCTCATCGTGCAAGGCAGTCAAATAAAAGCAGAACATTACTGGAATGAACACCATGAAAATACAGTTTATAACGCATTTGAAATTTCGCAAAGCGTTGTAAGTATACTCATTGGCATTGCTATCGACGAAGAAAAAATACAAAATATCTATCAATCCATTACCGATTTTATTCCTGCATTGAACAAACACAAAAGTATAAAAATAATAGACTTACTCAACATGAATTCGGGCTTAAAATACGATGATAAGGCCGAATTATTAGAATTATGCAAACTCCAAGAATTTGATGAAATAAACGACCAATTGGAATCAACAGAAACACTGGAATACTGGGAATATGAGCCAATTAACACGATTTTGCTCGCATGTATTTTAGAACAAGCCACAGACTTATCGCTATCACAATATGCTTCTGAAAAGCTCTGGACTCCTTTAGGAGCAGAACATTCGGCTTATTGGAGCTTACAAAATAACCTAGAAAAAGCCGACTATGGTTTTGCTGCCACCACACGTGATTTGGCTCGCATCGCCCAACTGATGCTTTCTGCTGGCAAATTCGATAGCCGACAGATTGTGTCTAAAAATTTCATTGACAGTACTTTTTCGCCTAATTTATCGCTTAAAACAGCCGAAAAACAATCCGTAGATTTTTATGGATTACACTGGTGGCTAATGAATTATAAAGGATTAACCATTCGATACGCACAAGGAAAATACGGACAATTTCTATTGCTTATTCCTCAAAAAAATGCATTTCTCATTCGAGCAGGACATAGCGAATCGGAATCAATCGAAAACTCGTACCATTCCAACGATATTCTACTTTATTTAGATGCTGCTTTTGAAGTTTTAGATTAAGTTTTAATCTAAAAAAAAGTGTTTTCCGAACAAAACAAAATCATTAACTATTTCAATATACGATAATTTCGATAATTAAAATCTAAACCTAAATACTTGGATAAAAACTCTTTCACACGTTCTTTTAGTGTTAATTTATTAAGAGACAGATCATAATCGAAAGCCCAATTTTTGGTTTCAATGCGCTTTTTCATCACTTCGGGGTGTGTACTTTCAAACGGCGTTAAACGATCGATATTAGAATAATCAAATTCTTCGGCTTTTTGAATTTTCTTTTCTACCCACTCGTCATCATGCCAATATTTATTGAAATTTTCCTGCTTTCGTTGCATAGCTTTGGGCTCTTTTACCCATCCATAATGATAAATATACGCTTCAATTGTCTTTACGTACAGCATTTTATCATTTCCTTTCCGAAAACCTTGTGCATCCCGAAACGAATAAATTGATTTATCGTTTTTGATCACTCGTATTTCGTTTTTATACCAATGCGACGAGCTTCCTACATAATCATACGAACCATAAAAATGGGCATAATGAAACAATAAACCATCCACTTTGGGATCATTTTGGTATTTGGTCATTGCGTCTCGAATGACTGGAAGGTATTTTTCGTGCAATAATTCATCGCCTTGAATATAAAAAGCCCAGTCTGAATCATCGGGTACTGCTGCAAATGCTTTGTCCGTTTCTACCGCCAATACACGCCCACCTTCACGCAAACTTTCGTCCCAAACCGTTTCGACAATGCGTATTTTTTCTTTATCAATATTTTGAATCAACTCCAAAGTAGCATCACTCGATTTTCCTACTGCTACCACAAAATCATCGCAAAGTGGCAACACCGAGCGAATGGCTTCTACCACTGGATAGTCATATTTTATTGCATCTTTAACAAATGAAAAGCCCGTTACTTTCATAAATAATATAGATTAATTGATTTTAAGCACTTCGTGCTATTTATTCTTATTTTTCTCCTGATTGCTGCTTAAGCTCCCAATCTCCGTTCAATAAACGAAACAAAGCTGGCATGTAACGCTCCAAAAAAATAATCACTAACAAACTGATAACGAAAGCAATTATTGGATTAAACATGACTATAAAAGGCTTATATTCTGGATATAAAATGCCTCCTGAAAAAGATAAGAAAGCATAAACTAAAGGGTGATACAAATACAAAGGTAATGAATATTTTTGTCCCCAAACAGACAGACTACTTTCTCGAATAGGTAAACTAGCTGCTAGTAAGAAAATAGCAATCGAAAGCAAAACAGTAGATAATAATAATTGCGGTAATGAATTGTTTTTTACAGAAAACAAATATTCTACGCTCTGAATAGGTATAAATATAAGTACTATGATTGCAAATATTTTCCAATAAGACAAAACCCTCGAAAAGCGACGCAAAAACACACCAAACAGCATAAACGGAATAGACAACATAAAACGAAATACTGTATAATCAGGCAATACGCCTTTTTCGGTATAATTATCCGATAAAATAGCTAATAGAAGAATACTTATAGCTAATAGAAATAAGATTTTCTGTTGCTGAATGCGATAAAAAAACCAGATAATAAGGTTTCCAAAAATCAACGAACCAATAAACCATAAATGAAAATAGCTACCCGTAAAAAGCATTTCTAATGCTATTGATTGTTTTTTAAGAAAAACAAAAGGCAGATAAACCAAGCTAGCAACCAGAAGTAAAGCAATTAGTTTGAGTAATGTTCGTTCGATACTCAACAAAGGTAATTCGCCACTTTGCGTTATTTTAATTGCCAAAAAATAACCGCTAGCCATAAAAAAGAAAGGAACAGCCCAACGTGCTGATAAATAAATATATCCAGTATACTCTTCGGGAAGCACACCATAACCCGTATGCAAAAACATAATGAAGAATGCACCAATGAGGCGAAATAAATCAATTCCGTAATAACGAGTTTGTGTATCTGGCATTGTCAATTGTAAGTAAGCCTTCGTGCTTGTTTTTTCAGCACAAAAATAAAAAAAGCCTCGTTTAAAATGAAGCAAATAAAATTTTTCTATGATTTAAATAGGCAAGGATAAATCTTTGACATAACAGAAATTAGGCTTCGCATTATTTTTATCCCACAAATGAATGGAATTTCCCTTACAGCTACGAATGTGTTCACAGTTACTACAAGTGGTTTCTTTCACCCATTCTCTTTGCCGAAAATCGTCAAATTTGTTTTCCCACACATAAGCTAAATCATCCTTCAAAACGTTGCCAACATGAAAAGAGCTGTGGTTGTTGGAGCAGCCCGTAATCGTTCCATCCGAAAGAATAGACGCAATATTGATTCCCGCCCTACAAAAAAACGGCGTATCACGCACTTGCTCATCCAACGACATCGGCAGCCAGCCTTCGCAACTCAAATTAATTGTTAAGCCTTGCGCTTGGTATTTTTTCTTGTTCTGCGCAATCCACTGCAAAAGTTGCTGTGTTTGTTCAAACGATAACAACAATAAATCATTATCCGTAGCACGCCCCGACGGGAAAATACGAAACAGCCGCCACGATCGAATCTTATGTGAAAGTAAAATATCAGCTAAATCATTGAGTTGATTCAAATTAGGAGGAAATACACAGGTAACAGCATCTTTGTAAGCAAGCGATGAGTTCCCTACAACGGCAAGTGCTTGATTAATTTGGGTAAATGCTTTTGGATGGTTTCGGATCAAATTGTGTGCATCTTCTAAGCCATCCACACTGAGCGTAATACTGTCTAATCCAGCAGCAATAAGCTTTTCGAGCCGTTCTTTGCTTAACACCATGCCATTGCTCACCATTCCCCAGCGCATTCCGTGATTGGCAATACGCTGCCCAATACGCTCTAAATCTCTGTGTAGCAATGGTTCGCCTCCTGTAATGACAAAAGCCACATCCGTAGAAAAATGATGCGCTACATAATCGATAAGCTTAAACCAGCTTTCGGTAGTTAATTCTCCTGCATTGACTTCTGCTTTACAATCCGAGCCACAATGCAAACAATTCAAATTACAACGTCGTGTAATTTCCAAAAAAAGATAAGCTAAATGATGCTCTTTCGTTTCTATCGATTTGTATGCACGATATAACCTATCTTTTATGTGATGTTTAATATTCAAATGTTACTTATTTTTCGTTTAGTATAACTTCATAAAAATTCTCACTTGATACAATGTCTACATTTTGGAATTCAAAAGAACCATTCAGATCCAAATCAATATCTTCAACAAATATAGAGTAATCTTTTTCTTCAGATTCGAGTACATCTGAAAAAACAACTTCACCATCCGCATCCGTATGCGCAATGTCTATTTTAGTGTCATTTTCATACAAACTAACTTTCAATCCTTCAATCGGATTGCTATTATCATCTTCAGCACGAACGGTTTTGCTGTATTGTAATTCGACAGGAGTACCATAACAAGCAGCAAAAATAATAGAAATACTCCCTGTTAATAGTAAATTAATCGGTTTTCTTAATAATTTGAACATAGCTTTAAGTGTTTTGGTTTACGCTTAAAATACTATTTTTCTTTCTAATTATTGTTCTACAATCGAGTTTTATTGATATTTAGCCTTCCATAATTGATGAATGATACATTTTTAGGGATAAACAACTTCCATCCTATTTTTGGATAAAACCAATAAACTTATTTCTTCTGTTTTTTTCCAATAAAAAAACGGCAATATTTCTCCTTCAAAAAGCATTTCATGCTATTTAATGTTGCTTATGCACTTGTTTTTTTCTATCAGCATAAGCAACATCAAAAAGGCAGAATACCTTATTTTAAAATATACTCGATAGCTTGCAAGGCAGCAACAGTCCCGTCAGCGGTTGCAGTGGTTATTTGGCGTACACGTGTTGCACGTGCATCACCTGCAGCAAATACGCCTGCTACACTGGTTTGCAATTTATCGTCTACAACAATTTCGTTCCATGAATTAAGCTCTACTATATTTTCAACAAACTCTGTTTGAGGAATATAGCCAATAAAAATAAATACCCCATCGATATTTTTATCCTCGATATTATTATCTTTATCCCTAATTTTCACTTTTTGCAAGTTCTGCTCTCCGCTAAATTCTAGTATTTCCGATTCCATCACAAAACTGATTTTCTCATTTGCTTTAGCCTCTTCTATGGCATGCTCATAAGCTTGAAAATGGTCAAACTGATGCACCACAGTAACCGAACTAGCATATTGAGTCAGCGATACAGCCTCTTCGAGCGCAGAGTTTCCTCCCCCAACAACAATAATATCTCTATCCTGAAAGAAATCCCCATCACAAGTCGCACAGTACGAAATTCCTTTTCCGCTAAAATTATTTTCGCCAGGCACGTTCAATGAGCGTGATTTTCCGCCAGTAGCCAATATTACCACTTTAGCAGTAAAATTTTCCTTATCATTAATCGTTATTGTTTTCTGTTCGCCTTCGAGTTCAAGTTTACTTATTTTGGTGTTACTTTTGATGATACACCCAAATTTTTCAGCCTGTTTGCTCATTGTGCGAGCCAGCATGTAGCCACTGATAGAATCTATTCCTGGGTAGTTCTCTATTTGGTGAGTTAGCACCATTTGCCCGCCAATACTGCCTTCGTTCAAAATTAACACCGACATTTTAGCTCGTGCCAAGTAGATTCCAGCAGTCAAGCCAGCAGGTCCACCGCCTATTATTATTACATCAAAATCTGTATTCATACTTATCTTATTTATAGCAAAAATGCCATCTTTTATATAAAAAGAGATGGCATTCTCGTTATCCAATTATTTTTTATTTAGCAAATTCTGCATTCAAAACTTCTTTCACTTGTTCCATGGATTGAAGGCTACTGGTAGCTTTCACTACTTTTCCATTTTTGTAGTACATAGTGAAAGGTAATCCCATAAAACCACTGCATTCAGGAGCATTACGAATAATTGCTGCTTCTGGATTATCAAAAAGCATGTCTCTGAACGCTACATGTTTGTATGCTTCGTCTTTTTCCATATCTTCCATTGCATCGTATACGGGTACGCACATAGGTCCCATTCGTCCGCAACAAATCATTACATTTTCGTTGTTATTAATTACTTCAAGAACATCCTTTTCTGAAGCAACATGCTGTAAATTAGTCTGTAATACCATTTTTATTCTTTTCTTTAAACTCTTATTTAATTAACTATTTTTTAACATATTCCAAACTTCATCTGTTTTACTATTCTTTTTTGGACAATTTTCAATAAATTGAAACCCAAAATTAACAAGTTAATCATAAAATGATATTACTTATCATAGAATAAACAAAGTATATAATCGGATGCAAAAGTATAAAATTAAAATTGCTATAACAAACGATGCCCTTTATTTTTTGGGTACGTTTACAGTTCCTTTCATTCGTAGGATAATCCGATTTTTATCTCGTCCCGAAGCATCACGCCCTGGAATATTTGTAATAATAGTAATATTTTTATTTATTTTATTTTTTTGTCCCGAAGAGTTAAATGTCGCCTTAATCACGCTAGTTGCACCAGCCTTTATAACGTCTTCAGACTCTACGGCAGTACATCCGCAGGAAGCCGAAACTTTATGAATTTTCAAATCACA
>JAOZTL010000009.1:0-11226 GCA_029942205.1 Bacteroidales bacterium
TTGCAAGCCGCCAATGAAGGTTCTTTAGAATTACCTGCATCGGCATACGCTCCAACTTCTATTCTTGCTTCGGGGTTTTTTTTTAAATATTCGCCCAAATCTTCTAGTGTTTGATGAAAATCAATCGTTGATTTTCCCGATGGAAATTGAATATTTTTAATCATTAAACTTTCACCATACACATTTCCAAATTCATCAATCAAACTCGCATCTACAATACTTGTATATTGACTAATATCCACCATTCCTGTGCTACACGGAGGATTTGCTGGCACTTCTATTGGTTTGTACAACTGTTGATTAGGTGCATCTAAAGGAATGTATAATTCCTCCGAAAAAAACTCTTCGCCTGCTCTCTCAAAAACAAACGTATACTGCTTGCCTTTTCCTAAAACAAAAACAAATTTACCTGTCTTATAGTTTGGCGTATACACGCCATGTATCTCATCGGCTTCTGTGTCTAACACAGTAATTAAAATATCAGCTAAATTGCCTTTGCAATTTGTCAATATTCCATTCAATATCGTGATTTCAGGCTCTTTCGTTTCCAATAAACGTAGCATGTACAAATCCGTTTTTCCATAGCCAGATTCCCTTTCTGAGCTATAAAATGCTATTTTTTTATCAGTCGTTGGTATGAAATATAAGTCATCCGAAATCGTATTTATCGGATAGCCAATATTTTGTGGGCGTGTCCATGTTCCAAATTCATTTTTATCTACCCAAAAAATATCAAAGCCACCAATAGATTGATGTCCTTCGGAACTGAAATACAGCCGTTTATTATCGGGATGAATGTACGGCGCACGTTCTTCTTTATCCGTATTTACTGCCGGACCCAAATTTGTTGCTTTGCCCCAATTCCCTTTTTCGTCTTTTCTACTCACATAAATATCCAGCCCGCCATAGCCGCCTCGTCTATCGCTCGTGAAATACAACTCTTTCCCGTCTGGGGATAAAGATGCATGCGTTTCTCTACTTGGTGTATTTATATGTTTTCCTAGTTTATACGGAACTGTCCAAGTATCTCCCTCTAAATCACTACAATAAATACTACCTCCATCATCGGGTTTATAAATAAAAAGTTGCTGCCCGTCAAACGATATTCCGATAGAGGCTTCGTGCCCATCAGTATTGATATTTTCACTTAATTCAACAGGCTCACTCCAAATGTTATCATCTTTATACGAAATATAAATATCTTCATCATACTCTTTATCAACCAATTCGATGGTATCTCCCTTGCTTTTTCGTCTCGACGTGAAAATAAGAACGGATAAATCGGCATATAACACAGGGCTATGTTCCGAATATTCAGAATTTACTTTTCCACCAATATTACGAATCATAAAATTAACTTTCTCACGCTGTATTTTCTTTAATTTATCGCATAATGCCAATTCTTGTTCTACTTGCTCTCGCAAATGTTTATTTTTTACTTCTTCCAATAAATTAATATACACTTTTTTTGCTTCATCATACTGATAATTCTGCTTATAAGCTTCTGCTAAATAATAACTCGCATTTATCTTATTTTTGACCTGCTCCAGTGAGTCAAATGTCATTTCCGATCGAAGAAATGCTGCAATTGCCAATTCTTGCTTATTCAATAAATTCAAATAACAAATTCCTAAATTAAAATTAACCTCTGCATCTTGAGGGTTTTCATTTAATTTTATTTCTAATAAAACCCTTGCTCTATCAAATCTTTCTTCGGCTAAATAAGTGTCTATCAGTGGCTGAATACTGTCTTTTTGACCATAAGCCAAAAAACTATTTGTTAATAACACAATAGATATCCAAAATAATCTATTCATAATTACTTCTTTTTTTTAAAGGTTTTCTACCTTTTTGATACTGCTTACGCACTAGTGTAAAACTTTTATTATCAGTGATTTGTCTAAAAATAAATATAAACTTAATTTTGTTCACCCACTAAGCTCTATCACCTTAATAAAAGATTACAATTTTGCGACCAAAAGTAGAAAAAAAATGGAGTACCAAAGAGAATACAAAAAAAAGAAAAGAAAAAAAGGCTGTTTTTTCGACTTTTTTACTACTAAAATATAAAATACAACAGCAAAAAAATGAACTTAACAAAAGCAAATAGCCTTTTCATTAATGAATTTGGGTCATTCATCAAAAAAATGAAAGGATATATCAAAAAAAGAAAAACTTTCTCTTATATTTTCTGCGAAACATCAAAATCTTCCAAATAGTCAGCCACCCTTTTCAAAAATGCGCCACCAAGTGCGCCATCTACCACTCGGTGATCGTATGACAAAGAAAGAATCATCAAATGCCTAATCGCAATCATGTCGCCTTCTGGCGTTTCAATTACCGAGGGTTTCTTTTTTATCACTCCCGTCGCTAAAATAGCCACTTCTGGCTGATTAATTATCGGCGTTCCTGTCAAATTTCCGAAAGTCCCAAGATTGGTTATCGTGAATGTTCCTCCTTGTATGTCCGTGGGTCTCAGTTTATTATTTCGTGCTTGTGCTGCCAAAGTATTCACAGATTGGGCTAATCCGATTAAATTCATCGCTCCCGCTTTTTTTATGACAGGCACTATTAAATTCCCCGTAACCAAAGCCGTAGCCATACCGATATTGATATTTTTCTTTCGTATGATTTGATCACCTCGTACAGAAACATTTATCATCGGAAAATCTTGAATTGCCTTCACTGTTGCTTCAATAAAAATGGGGGTGAATGTTAATTTTTGCTCGTGCTTTTTCAAAAAATCATTTTTTACCCGATTACGCCAAAGTACCAAAGGAGTAACATCTACTTCGACAAAAGAACTAACATGTGCGGAAGTTTGCTTTGATTTTATCATGTGATTTGCAATCAATTTACGCATCCTATCCATTTCAATGATTTCTTCATTCTCGTTCGATGTCAAATTTTCATTACGAACAATTTTAACCACTGCTGACTCTGTATTTTTTCTTTTTTCTAAAAAAAGGAATAGATCATCTTTCGTTATTCTATTTTCCAGTCCTGTGCCTTCTATATTTACCAATTCGTCTGTCGTAATTTTTTCTTTTTCAATAATATTACGAACTAACGGGGATAAAAATTTACCTTCTACATTTGTTCGCAAAACAACAGCAGTAGCCTCTTCTTTGCGTTCCTTTTTTTCTACTAATTCATTCCTTACTGCTTTTGTGCTAATTGGCACAGTTTCTTCTAAACTATTTTGGACATCGGCAATTTGCTCCGATTCGATTATTGCAATTACCTGATCCACAGAAACAACATCGCCTTCTTTTATATGTATTTCGGTCAAAATACCAGCTACTGGTGCAGGTATTTCCGAATCTACTTTATCGGTAGCTACTTCAAAAATAGACTCATCTTCTTCTACTTTTTCTCCTACCGATTTTAAGAATCGAATAACCGTTGCATCCGTTATTCCTTCTCCCATTGAGGGCAATATTAGTTCTATTTTAGCCATTATACTTAGTTTTCCTTATTTTCTGCTTTTTCTTTATTCCTCGAAAGATAATAATTATATCCATAAAAATATCATAGTTTTTCAAATAAACGATATTTTTGTCTTTTTTTATTTTTTCGTCTGTCGTTTCAAGTAAAATACTTGGAGTGAAAATACCTTCTTTTAGTTTTGATAAAAACGAAAAATCAAAATTTAAGCTTTTGTCTACACTTACCCATGTTTTTTTACCGACAATAACATGTATTATTTGTCTGAAAAATTGATCTTTTTTCGGAAATACGAAAAATAAAAAAGGAAATGTAAATAGAAAACAAATAGCAACTAAAATATCCAAACTTCTTTTTAATATTCTACTCTGTAATGTCATGATAGAGTGATTATTAAGAAGTAAAAGATCATCTTCTGAAAAAATATGATGTTTTCCAATAATGGTAAATGCCTGTGGCAGTGCAATTCGATAATTAATTTTTGATTTAGACAATTCTAGCATTTTGTCTATTATTTGTTCTACCGTCAAATCTTTAGAACAAAACACAATTTCGTCTATTTCCTGAATACGAACAATCTCTGTTAAACGCTCATACTCCCCAATATAATCATCTGAATAACTGCTTTTTGGCGAAATAACTCCAATAAAATCAAATTTTAATTCTGAATTTTTTAATGTACTCAAAATATGCTCTGCATTCTCTATACTTGCAATTATGGCTATCTTTTTTTGTCGATAGCGGTCTATTTTGAATGGAGTATTTAAAATATGTAGCAACCAACGTGAAGATAACACGTAAACAAATGTCCAAATAGTGCCTAAAACAATAACAATTCGTGAATATCTAAAATCCTCATTTATAAGAGCATAACCTACTAATATAAATAAACTCCCTAATAAAACACCTTTTATCAAATCGTTTATCTTTGATATAAAAAAATATGCTTTTGTAAAGAATAGACTAAATACCCACACGGCTGCATAAAAAGGTAATATGCGATAAAAATAAATATCGGGATAATATAGAGAAGTATATCTTAATTCTTGCCAATAATTAGCTAAAAGATATAATCCTCCGTATATTACCAAAAAATCAGTAATCGGTAAAATACTTGTGGAAAAAAAATGTTTTGATACCGATAGAATTGCTCTAAAATAAATGGCAATTTTAATAACAAAAGAGTATAAAAAGAATTGTTTGGGACTAAAATGCTTCTTTGCAAAAATAAGCATTGCTTTATAAAAAATTATCACATAATTTAAACTTCCTCTTTTTGTGCTTTCTCCTTTGTAATGTATAATTTTTGTTTGCGAGCAATAATAGTTTTTATATCCTTCTTTGATAATTCGATACGACAAATCAATATCTTCTCCGTACATAAAAAAACTTTCATCCAAAAGCCCCACTTCGTCAAACGTAGATTTACGAACAAACATGAAAGCTCCTGCCAATATTTCTATTTCGTGGTCTTCATTTTCGCTCAAATGCCCTAGATAATAAGGTGCAAACCGCTTTGAATGAGGAAATAAACGTGTAAGACCAAACATTTTGTAAAATGCAGTGACTGGCGTTGGTAGACTTCGTTTTGATTCTTGTAAATATTTGCCTTCACCATCGATCATTTTTACACCCAATGCGCCTGCTTCTGGGTGTTTTTGCATAAAATCAATTGCCACCGAAAAAGTTTTTTCTTCGACTAAAGTATCGGGATTCAATAATAATACAAATTCTCCTTGAGCTAATCTTATTGCCTGATTATTAGCATAAGAGAAACCATAATTTGTCGTATTTTTGATTAAAACAGCTTCTGGAAAATGCTCTTCCACCATCCGCACAGAATCGTCTGCCGAATTATTGTCTACCACAATAATTTCTGATGAAATTCCAATTAACGCATTTTGTACCGAAAGTAAGCATTGTTCTAAAAAATAACGAACATTATAATTAACTATAATTACAGATAATCTCATTATATCCGAGCTAAACAGTAAACATTCCTTGAATAATTGGCTTTAAACCTGCAAAAAAGAACTCTACAGCTATAACCATAACTATTAAGCCCATCAAACGCATTAATACTTTATTACCTGTTTCTCCCAAAAAATTACTTATTCGAGATGCTCCAAGCAAAATAATATACGTTATAAGCATTATCAAAAAAATAGAACCAATAAGTATTACTTTTTGTTCAAAATTAGAAGAATCTTCCATCAATACAATTGCATTGGTTATTGCTCCTGGTCCGCAAATCATTGGTATTGCAAGCGGCGTTATCGAAATATCATTTACATAAGCTTTTATTTCGGTTTCACTATCGATTTTTGTTTTTCCTAGCCTCGCTTGCAGCATATCATAACCAACCAAAAAGAAAATAATTCCACCAACAATACGAAAACTATCGATCGAAATTCCAAAAAAATCAAATAAAATATTTCCTGAAAAAGCAAAACCTAATAACGCTAAAAATGCGACGATTACTGCTTTTCGTGCCGTTTTGTTTCGTTCTTGCGTACTCAAATCAGCAGTCATTGTCATAAAAACAGGCATTACTCCTAGCGGATTAATTAATGTAAAAAAAGAAGTAAAATACAAAACTGCAATGGTAATATTTTCATTCATAATACAACTGTTTTAATTATTAACGACTAAAATACATCTTATTCATATAAAAAAAGCATTAAAATAGTTTTATTAGACAATAAAATAAAACTTAAAATTAAAACTATTTTCGATAAAAAATGAATATTTTTAGAATATTTTTTGTAAATTTCGCCTCAAATGAATCGTTACTAATGGATATTACTTTTTCAGACATAATTGCAATATTACCCTTTATATTAATTCCCATAATTAGTGCATTAGTGGGCTGGGTAACAAACGTTCTAGCACTCAAGATGACCTTTTTCCCTTTGGAATATATTGGAGTAAAACCATTTGGTTGGCAGGGTATTATCCCATCAAAAGCTCAGAAAATGGCGACTATTTCTGTCGATCTAATGACTTCTAAATTGGTAAATGTTACCGATATTTTTTCTCAGGTTGATCCCAAAATCGTATCTGACGAAATGCAATCGGGTATACTCAAACTATCCAAAGAAATTACGGATGAAATTATGCTTTCGCAAGCTGCTCCTATCTGGAAAAACATTCCACAAGCAGCTAGAGATGTTGTTTACTATAAACTTGCCGATGATTTACCCGAAATTATTGAACAAATTATGTTGGATATAAAAACAGATATAACTAGCCTGTTTGATCTTAAAGCCCTGGTTTTGTCGGTACTTAAAAATGACAAAGCTTTGATTAACCAAATTTTTCTTGGTGTAGGAAAAAATGAATTTCGATTTATTGAATTATCAGGCTTATACTTTGGTTTTTTATTTGGTCTTATTCAAATGGCTGTTTTCTTTTTTTACGATCCATGGTGGATACTTCCTGTATTTGGCTTAATCGTAGGTTTTGCAACAAATTATCTTGCTATAAAGCTTATTTTCAGACCAATAAACCCGATAAAACTATTCGGACTTACCTTTCAAGGTGTTTTTCTTAAACGACAAAACGAAGTTTCTGATGAATATGCGAAGATAATTACAGCTCGAATTTTAACTACCGAAACTATTTTTGATTTTATTCTTAGAGGTCCTGATCCTCAAAAATTTTCTAATTTAATCAAAAAACAAATTGATCAATTTGTATATTCTCTTCTTAATGTTTCTGGTGCTTTGTCTGATTTTTTACATAAAAATAAACGTATCGAATACATAAAAAACATTGCACATTACCGCTTATTGGAAGAATTACCAATATCCATACAAGACGTATTCAACTACGCTGACGATGCTCTTGATATAAAAAATATTTTATCAAGTAGAATGAAAGCGTTATCGAAACTTGAATTTGAACAGTTCTTGCGACCTGTGTTTAAGGAAGATGAGTATAAATTAATTTTGGTTGGAGCTTTTTTAGGTGCATTGGCTGGATTAGCTCAATATTTTATTTTCTTTTACTAAAGTCAATTTTCTTAACGTCCATTACGATGCCTGATCGTATAAATAAATAAATAAACAGAAAGCGTACCTGATAATAAAAATCCAACTAAGCTAGTATACGGTATGCCACTTAAATGTGGGACTTCTGAACTACTATTCATCATCAATGCCGAAGTTACTAAAAGAGAAACAATCAATAATGTAAGTACAAAACGATTGGCAATACTGTCTAATTTCCGTAAAAATCGTTCATAGCCTTTTATTTCGATACTCGAATGCAATTGTCCTTTCCGTATTTTCTTGAGAATGTACTTAATGTCTACAGGCATACTGTAAAGCATCGAGCTTACTTGCGAGAAAGCATATTGAAATTCAGACTTTAAATTTTCGGAAGAGTATTGCTCATAAAATAACCGAGTGCCATACGGACGAATAAATTCAAGGGTATTAAAATTAGGATGAAGTTTACGACCAATTCCTTCTAGCATAGCTAATGATCTTAAAATCAAAAAGATACTGCCTGGAATTTGAAGTTTGTAATCATAAATTATTTTCTGAAAACGAGCCGTCAAATCACTCATTCCTTGTTCGTCTACATTCAGAATTTCAAAATCGTCAATTAAGTCTTCTAACTCATTAATAAATGGCTTTAAATGCTCGATTTCTTGACCTGTAGATAATCGTTGTATATGAGTAGCCATTCCTTTCGCATTTCGTTGCGAAATACTAGCCAATATTCCCGAAAAATTATATTTATCATTACGTGATAATTTTCCTATCATCCCAAAATCTATCAAGACAATATCCCCATTTGGTCTTACCAGAACATTTCCTGGGTGTGGGTCGGCATGAAAAAAGCCATACTCAAAAATTTGACTCAAATAAATTGCCATTCCATTTTCGGCAATTTCTTTTGGATCTAATCCCCAGCTAATCAATTGGTCAATATCCGTAATATGACAACCACTCACAAATTCAGTTATTAATACCTTCGAGGTGGTCAAATTACGATAAGCTTTAGGAATATGAAGCTTTTTCTTTTTGTAATAAATATTTCGGAATTGCTGAATACTACGTGCTTCAGTGTTGTAATCCAATTCTTTACGCATACTGTCATCGAATGTTTCGACTATTTCGATGGCATTAAATATGCCTAAATTTTTGAAATAAGAATCGGTGAGGCGTACAAATTCATGTAATAAAACAAGATCGGTAAGTACTTGTTTACTTGCTTCGGGACGTTGCACTTTAACAACAACATTTTCGCCATTAAGCAAACGTGCTCGATGAACTTGCCCGATAGAAGCCGAGCCTATCACTCGATTATCGAAATACGAGAAAATTTCTTCAATCGGTTTTCCTAATTCTCCTTCGATTATCGACTTGGCTTTGTGCGTATTAAATGGAAGAACTTCGCTTTGTAGTTTAGTAAATTCGCGAATCAATGGTTCGGGTAAAACGTCTGGTCGGTTACTTAAAAATTGTGCTAACTTAATAAAAGTTGGCCCTAATTCTTCCACAACCATCCGAATGCGTTCCCAACGATTGTACTCAAAAACAGATTTATCACGTCTCTGCCATGAAACTTTTCGCTTACTGGATACTATTTTATTTAATGCTGTATTGACAACAATATCTTCAAAGCTATACTTCCCCAAAATGTTTATCATTTGAGTCAGCCGACTTATGCTTTTTACTGTTTTATCTAACAACATGCTATGCAATAAATATTATCAAATTACTTAAGCACTTCGTGCTACTTATCTGTAAAATATGCCTTGTAATTTAATCCTTCTTTTTTTTTGGCATAGAGACTATTATTTTATGAAAAAAGCAGCTAAAGAGAAATGATTATTAATTTCTCTTTAGCGATACAAAACTCTATTCTTCGTCTTTTTTCTTCTTTGTTGCAGCTTTTTTTGTTATTTTTTTTGCTGCAGGCTTAGCTTCTTTTGCGTCTTGTTTTGCTAAAGCTTCTTCCAAAGCTGAAACTCTTTCGAGCATTTCGTCTACTTCATTTACTGTAGCGAAATTAAATGATTTCACGATTTTCTCAATCACACTACCAAATTGATTTTCTAATTCATCTTTTTTGGTTTCAGTGTTTTTCATAAAATCATCAACGATTTTTTTTCCTTCGTCTTCAGAAATCTTACCATCACCTACTAAACCGTCAATCGTATTTTTCAATCGCTCTGTTGTTAATGCGACAAAACCAACTCCGGTATAAACAAATTTTTTAAATAAATTTTCCATAATATTCTATTTTTTATTTTTTTGCTAATAAGTTTTCTAAAGCTTCGATACGGTTTTTTAATTCTTCAATTTCTGTAGTTTTAGCAAAATTGAATTTTTTTACTACTTTGTCCACTGATTTTTTCAAACCATCTTCCATTTCGTCTTTTTTCTCTTCGGTCTTCTTGAAGAAATCTTTCATTATGCGTTCACCTTCGCTTGCTGATAATTTATCATCGTTTACTAAATCTTCTACTGTTTTTTCTAATTTATCTTTTGTTACAGATAAAAGACCGATACCAGTATACACCGCTTTTTTAAATAAATTTTCTAAATTTTCCATTGTTTTCTTTTTTAAATTACTAAATTAATTTTCTTAAATTTATTATGCAAACATAGCATTTTTTTTTTAATCAAACACCAAATAATTAATATTAAAAAACATAAAAAAATGTAGTCGATTATAAAAACAGAAAGAAAACTAACAAATATAGCTTTTCTAGCAGAGAAAAAAAAATGAAAAAAAATGAAAGTCGATTATTGTTTTTTCTGAAAAATTCACTTAGAAGAGTGATTTCTCCTTTTTTTATGAAAAAAATTGCGTTAAAATGAATTCTTTTAATTCATTTTTCTTGATTTAAAAAGAAGATCAATATACAAAACAATCTCGTCAAGGGCTTCACCTGCTTCAGGAATTACTCGCTGAAATAAATGCCACCAGTGAATAAGTCCTTTCCATACTTGTAAGGTAATTTCCACGCCACTCTCTCTTCCTTTTTTTGCAAATCGCAAGGCATCGTCGTGAAGCATTTCAGAATCGCTCGATTGTAGTAGTATAGGAGGAAAACCTGTCAGATCGGCATAAAGCGGTGATACATAAGGGTCTTTAAGGTCATGATCGCCTGCATACATTTTTGCCCATCGCTCCATTTTTTGTCGATCAACCAATGGATCTTCTGGCTCATTTCTATCAATGGTATTACCTGTTACAGCCAAATCCATCCATGGCGAAAGAGCAATGACAGCTCCTGGATACGGTAAACCTGCATCACGTATTGCTAGTAATAACGCTACCGCCAAACCGCCGCCAGCCGAATCACCTCCGATTAGAATATTTTCGGCTTTTTTTCCTCTGTCCAACAACGATTTATAACTAGCCAAAGCATCTTCTAAGGCTGCAGGAAATGGGTTTTCGGGTGCTTTTCGGTAATCAACTAAGAAACCGACAATACCCGCTTTTTGAACGATTTTTCCGACAAAAGATCGATGCGAATGAGACGAACCAATCGTATAACCACCACCGTGTAAATAAAGTAAAACTTTGTCACGATCAGCATTAGTCGGAATAATGACTTCAGCATTTATGTACAAAAATTTCTCTTTATCTCTGACTCTAACTTTTTTATAATGAACTCCCCATGGCAATAAGTAGAAAAAAGTTCCCATTTCCAGCAAATGTCGCATGTGATGGATTGGCGGAATACTATCATTTGATTGCATGGTATTTATTGTCGATAAAAGCATTTTCTTTATCGAATCGTGACGCTTTGTT
>JAOZTL010000009.1:11236-12982 GCA_029942205.1 Bacteroidales bacterium
TGCTCTTGGTGATGACGCTATTATCGACGGAGAAACTGTATTTGAAATTGTTACTATTCTTCCAACAGGAGGAGATTCAGATTCATTTGTGAAAACAAAAGTTACTGATGTAACATCTAATGTTACTTTCTTCCAAGGTGAAGATTTGACAGGTTCTGCTACAATTAATTTATTCGTTCCTATGGGAATTTCAAAAGAATTAATAGTTAATACACAATGATTTCGCCACTGATTAATATTCAATAAGAACAATTAATCCTAAATTTACGATAGCATTGTATTTCTGAAACAACGTATTTTATTTATTTTTCCGTTGCTAAAATATTGATTTTTATTGATTTTCAAAATAATTCATTTGTTCTTATTCGCCATCAATCGTTTTATGTTCTATAAATCAATTAATTATATCTATTTTATTTATTGCTATTTTTTTTTTCTTGATTCTTCTTTTTTTTCTTAAAATAAGCATCTCTAATTATTAATGGCAACCACCCTAAAACAGGTATAAAAAATGAAATCGTTATTGGATTTTTAATCATCATCCATAAAACAGAAAGTCCACGCAATGGTAATGAAAATTTGGTACTCTTATTTTTTCTATATTTTCGATTATATTCTGTAAAAAGAATAGGCCATAAAAAAGGCAAATTATAGGGTAACGATTTTATATTTTTACCTAATTTAGTAAATAATTCCTTCCAATTATATGGTTTTTGTCCATGATCTGCCACTGCTTTATCCAAATCTTCTTGCATGGATTTTTGTACCTTGGCTGCTAATTCTTTAAAATCGTCTTGCGTAATGTCCTCATAATCTTTATCAATCCATTGATAAGGCTTTAATCTTCGCCCTTTGACGTAAGTAAGCTTTGCTGGAAATGCAATATAAAATACCCACGGCTGAATTAATATGAAAATAGTTATTGCTCCTAATGGCAAAAACGGCATTCCCATTTTATTCATGAAATAATTAACAACATTATTGCTATACGTATACGGATTGATATATTCGCCGTTTACTGTCGAAAATGGGATAATATCCGTTTTGTATTTAATGCTCATTCGCAACATGGACGTTTTTACTTCCTGAAACTGATAGCGCTTGTCAAAGCCCTTTCCGATGCCTGGCACGCCTTCTGGATAAATTAGCAGATTTTTTTTATTATAAAACATCATGGTTTCAAAATTCAAAAAAGTAGCATCAATTGCGCCTGCTTTTTTCCATAAATTATTGATAGCAAAGGGGTTCATGAACGACGACATCGATAGCATCGGCGAAGTGAGTGCACGTATCGAATCGGGCGTTTGCTTGAAACGCCGTAAAATTAAATAACCAAATACAATTGCATCCCAAGGAAATGCCATCCCTGAGTGGTTACTTGCAAATATTAATGGGCGATGAAAGTTATTGCGCTGTGGATATTCCTCAAAACCAACACATTCTGCCCGAAACCATGTTTCAACAATAGGTCTTATCAATTGCTTGAGTAGCCCTTCGGTGTATTCTACATTAAATAGTTCGTCATAAATTCCTTGATTTTCAAGCATTTCGGTTGTTGGTTGCAAGTCTTCTAATAAATCGAGCTTTGCAGAAATGGGGTCAGTTATAAATGTCATTAGCACCAATTTTTTTAATGAAACATAGTTTAGGTTTATTCAAATTAAGGTCTTCGACCTTTTATAAGTTGCTCACGCACTAGTAAATAATACGTCCTTAATCAATAATTTATAAAAGAAATAATTATCA
>JAOZTL010000009.1:13082-18110 GCA_029942205.1 Bacteroidales bacterium
CGACCTTTTATAAGTTGCTCACGCACTAGTAAAAGTACGTCCTTAATCAATAATTCATAAAAAAAATAATTATCAACTGGATTTTGTCCTTTTCCTTTGTTTAAAATTAAGGTCTTCGACCTTTTATAAGTTGCTCACGCACTAGTAAATAATACGTCCTTAATCAATAATTTATAAAAGAAATAATTATCAACTTAATTTTGTCCATTTTCTTTGTTTGGAATTAAGGTCTTCGACCTATTTGAATACAATTAAATAAAAATCAAGTGTCGATTTTTGTGTACGAGTTTGTATACGAAATAAGCTAGGTAAAGTTAGTTATTTTTTATGAAAAAATAATATTTAATATTCTTAATCAGATTTTCTCCACAAAAAAAATAGTGAAATAATTGATAATCAAACAAATACAATTACATTAAAATTAACCAGAAACTGTAATTGATTTTATTCACTTACAAACTGATTCAATTTTTCGTATACTAATTGTACAGGTAGTCCCATTACATTAAAATATGACCCTTCGATTTTGGTAATGCCTACAAAGCCAATCCATTCTTGAATACCATAAGAACCAGCTTTATCATACGGCTGATAATGAGAGATATAATAATTTATTTCGTCTTCGGTCAATTCTTTAAAATAGACTTTCGTTTTGGCAAAAAAGCAACGTTCTTGCTTCGATGTTTTTAAACAAACGCCTGTTATCACTTCGTGCTTGTTATCCGAAAGTAATTGTAACATTTCATGAGCTTCTTCCTTATTTTTGGGTTTGTTTAACACTTGTGTTCCTTGACAAACAATGGTATCTGCCGTGATTAACAATCCATTTACATTCAGTTCAGATTTATAGTTTTTTGCTTTTAGTTTAGCTAAATAGACTGCTATTTCGGTATTGGAAAGATTATCTGGATAAATTTCATCAATTCCTTCTTTTACTAGAACCCGAAATTTTAGCCCCAAATCACTCAGTAATTGCTGACGGCGAGGTGATTGTGAAGCGAGTATTAAATCGTATTTTTCTAATTTTTGAGCTAAAAGCATCTAAAATGTATATCTGAATATGTAATAAACAATAAAACTATACGAAATACCAAATAACATAATTATTTTCATAACATTACTTGCTAAGTGATAATTTTCTTTGCTTTTTGCTTTATAAATTCGTATAATTAAAAATAAAAATACGCTTAATAATAGCGAAAAATAAATAGTTGTTGCAATTCCTGATAGAAAAACCCAATAAACATAAGCAATACTAACTATTGTAATCAAAATCAATGTAAACAATACTATTTTCGACATTTTCACGCCCCAAACAATTGGTAATGTGTTGCGCCCGAAAGCGGTATCGCCTTCAAAGTCTTCAATATCTTTTATTATTTCGCGAATGAGTGTAGTCATAAATGCAAAAAATGAAAATCCAAAAATCCATGCAAAAATATTGGTAAAATCCATTTTATTTGCCAATAAAAACTCTCGATATGTACTATTTAACATTGGTATTTCGTACAACACAACCACAATAGGCACCATGGCGGTAAGAAAAGCAACAAGAATATTTCCGATCAAGAATTGTCGTTTATAAGTAGTAGAATAATACCATAAAATACCAGAAATCAGCACAAAAATAAATCCTAGTTGATAAAGCCCCATTTTGATTGAGATGTAAAAACCAGCAAAAACTCCTATTATATTCAAAATGACATGCAAAGTCATGGCATTCTGGCGTTTGATGTGTTTCCCGACAATGATACTGTCGGGGCGATTGACCATGTCGGTTTTGGTGTCAAAATAATCGTTAATCGTGTAACCAGCTGCGGTTAGTGCCACTGTGGCAAATACCAACCAGAAAAAATCAAGTGTCGGAAATTGTAATTCAAAGCCATTCATCAACAGAATGGGTTCTATCACAGCATAACGCATAAGTAACTGTGTTACAGTAACTATTGCTAAGTTTTTAATCCGAATAAGCTTCAAAAAATGAATCATATTTTATTTGATTAAGGTTGAAATACCCATTTTTGTTGTGCTCGTAATACTTGTTCTATCACATCACGCACACAGCCTTCGCCTCCTTTTTTGTCTGAAATATAGACGGATATAGCTTTTATTTCTTCGGCTGCATCCGATGGACAAACGGGTAGCCCTACTTTTGTCATTACTTCATAATCGGGAATATCATCGCCCATGTACATTATTTCGGATGGCTTTAAATCGTATTTATACATAAAATCTTCAAAATCATCAATTTTATTATTAGACTTAATATACACATCACTAAGCCCTAAGCCTTGAAAACGAGAGCGAACCGACTCCGAATAGCCTCCAGTGATAACTCCGACAAGAAACCCCTGTTTTACTGCAAATTGCACAGCAAATCCATCTTTTGTGTTCATTGTTCGGTTCATTTCGCCATCAGGTGTAAGCACTACATGACTAGAAAACACGCCATCAACATCGAACACAAATGCTTTTACTTTATCTAATTCTTCTTTAAAATAAGCCATTCTGTTATTTTATTATTTTAAAACTATCCATACTGTTACATCTCAATAAATAAGTATTATACGAATCAGAACCGACCAATTCTAATTGCTATTTTGTTGAGAATTATCCAAAAATAAATATCGAAACAGACGAAGCATGGAATTATTTTTCCATAATATTTTCTAATGTGCTCGAATATTCTTTTTTAGCATCTTTCACAAAACCATACGACAAGCGATCGATTCGCATTTCGCCTTTGGTTACGTGCCCTAGAGCCAATACTGGGATTTTTTTCTCATTCAAAAAGTCGATAAACGTATTCTCTTTGTTTGGTGTTACCGACACTAATATGCGTCCTTGTGCTTCGCCAAATAAAAAGGCATCTGCACGAATAGAGCCATCCGTCATTATATCGAAACCAAACTCGAATACCAATGCTGACTCTAATAAGCTGATAAACAAGCCTCCATCAGAAACATCGTGCACCGAACAAACAAGATTTTTTTGAATTAATTCATAAACAGTATTTTGTACTTGATACTCTTCGTCTAAATTAAAGTATGGAGCTGGCGATTTGTTGATGCCATGGTAAGAAACCAAATATTCTGACGAAGCAATGTCGTTTACCGATTTTCCTATCAAAAAGATAATGTTTCCTTTATTTTTAAAAGGTATGGTCATTTGACGATTTTTATCTTTCAATAAGCCAAGCATACCAATCGTTGGTGTAGGCATTATTGGCACAACTTTGCCATCAATACTGGTCTGGTTATAAAAACTTACATTTCCGCCTGTTACTGGCGTGTTAAATTTTTCGCAGGCTGTTTTCATTCCCTTTATTGCTCCTACAAATTGCCAATAAACTTCTGGATTATAAGGATTTCCAAAGTTCAAACAGTTCGTTATTGCCAATGGTTCTGCTCCCGAACAAACAATATTTCGAGCAGCTTCGGCTACGGCTATTTGTGTGCCTATTTCGGGTTCAGCTTGCACGTAACGTGCATTACAGTCGGTAGTTACAGCCAATGCACTTTTTGTTCCTTTCAGATTAACAATTCCTGCATCGGACGGAAAATTGGTTGTCATATTATTCGTCCCCACCATCGTATCGTACTGCTCTGTTACCCAGCTTTTTGATGCAATATTCGGATTATTAACTAGCGACATTGCCACTTCTCGTAAGTTTTTGGGCTCAGGCACATTATTAATACTGAATTTTTTGTTTTCTTGATAATAAGCAGGCTCGCTGTATTCTCTATCATAAACGGGTGCACCGCCTCCCAAAACGAGCGAAGCTGCTGGCACATCGGCTACTAATTCGCCATTATGGAAAAATAATAATTGATCTTCGGCGATTACTTCTCCGATAATTTCACAATTCAATTCCCATTTTTCAAAAACGCTCTCTACTTCACTTTCTCGTCCTTTTTCGACAACTAAAAGCATTCTTTCTTGTGATTCGGATAATAATATTTCCCATGCTTCCATATTTTTTTGGCGTAATGGGACTTTTTCTAAATCGATACGCATGCCCGATTTTCCTTTTTCCGACATTTCGGATGTAGAACAAATAATTCCTGCTGCTCCCATGTCTTGCATGCCTACTAATGCCGACGATTGGATAACTTCGAGCGAAGCTTCTAGTAATAATTTCTCTTGAAAGGGGTCGCCTACTTGAATCGAAGGAATATCGTCTGCCGAATTTTCGGTAATATCTGCCGAAGCAAATGTTGCTCCGTGAATGCCGTCTTTTCCTGTGGATGAACCAACAATGTATACGGGATTACCCACTCCTTGGGCGATTGCTGAGGCTGTTTTGCCTTTCTTAAGAATCCCAACCGACATCGCATTCACCAACGGATTGGTCTGATACGATGGATCGAAAAATAATTCGCCACCAACCACAGGAACGCCGAATGCATTGCCATAATCGCCAATTCCTTTCACTACACCTTTTAATAACCACTGGCTGTGCTCATTTTCTATTTTACCGAAACGTAATGAATTTAACTGAGCAATCGGGCGTGCTCCCATCGTAAAAATATCTCGATTGATACCGCCAACGCCTGTCGCTGCTCCCTGGTAAGGCTCTACGGCAGAAGGATGATTGTGCGATTCTATTTTGAATACGCAAGCCAAATCGTCGCCAATGTCTACCATGCCTGCATTTTCTTCGCCTGCTTCCACCATTATGTGCTTTCCTTTGCGTGGAAGTGTTTTTAGCCATTTGATCGAGTTTTTATACGATGCATGTTCCGACCACATGACTGAATAAATACTTAATTCGGTGAAATTAGGCATACGACCCAATATTTCCTGTATTTTAGCATACTCTTCGGTGGTTAAGCCTAAATCTTTTGCTACTTCTAAGTTTACTTCTCTCTTTGACATATCTTTGGCTTTAAGGTATTTGACCTATTTGATGTTGCTTACGTAATTCAGTAAATTCTTATTATTCAGTAAAATACATAATTATTAAATATCTAGGGAATTTTTGTCCTCCTACTTAATTTAATCAAAAAAATTAAATGTAATTATACA
>JAOZTL010000010.1 GCA_029942205.1 Bacteroidales bacterium
AGGGTTTTGAAAAAAAAGAAAAATATAAAGTCCATTCAATTAGCCGTTTGAAACGCTGCATTTGCTAGATGAACCTTTATTCGACCTTTTTGATGTGGCTTACGCAAGATCTTCGACCTTTTTTACTTTTTACTTTCAATCTTTTTACTATTTTTCTCCAAACCGTAGTTTTACTTTATTAGCCATCAAGTACATCACTGGCACAACGATAAGCGTGAGAAAGGTTGCAAATGTTAAACCGAAAATAACCGTCCATGACATGCTACCCCAGAATACGGCATTATCGCCACCGATATAAATATTGGGATCGAAATGGGTAAATAAGCCAACAAAATCGATATTAAGCCCCACCGCCATTGGCAATAAGCCCAGAATGGTAGTGATAGCCGTCAGTAACACAGGCCGCAGACGTGTTTTTCCTGCAAGTGCAATGCTTGCAATAATTTCGTTCAATGGCAAATTGGTATCCTCATCGATTCCTAGTTCCATTTTCCGTCCTTTTTTCAGAAAGTCAATATAGTCGATCAGTACAATGGCATTGTTCACCACCACGCCAGCTAGCGAAATAATTCCGATACCTGTCATAATCACCACAATATCCATCTTGAAAGTCGCAATACCACCAAATACACCGATGGTACTAAACAAGACACTACCAAGAATTATCATTGGCTTGATGAAGGAATTAAACTGCGAAACAAGAATAATCAGAATCAAAATGATAGCAATCAGTAATGCATTGACAAGAAATGCCATCGATTCGGCTTGCTCTTCCTGTTCGCCTGTGTAACTGATGGAGTAGCCTTCTTTTAGTTTCAGCGATTTCAAACTTGCTTGTATCTGTTGGTTGATGCGATTGGTGTTGTACCCCTCCACCACGTTAGATTTGATTGCTACGACACGCTCCAGATCGTTGTGCTTAATCGTTCCGTAACTGCTGCTATACCGAAAGCTAGCCACTGACGAGATAGGGATTTGTATAATGCGCCCTCGGTTGTTACGGAAAGTAATCCGCTGATTCATCAACGAAGCCAAATTGTAGCTATACTGCTGTGCCATGCGTAGTTGTATGGGGTATTCTTCATCGGCAGTCTTGAAGCTAGAAATCTCTTTTCCGAACAATGCGGTACGTATCGTGCTTGCTATTTGTGCGGTCGATAATCCTACACGGCGGGCACTCTCACGGTCGATGCTCACGATCAATTCGGGCTTACCCGTTTCTATGTCTATTTTCAGGTGCTCGATACCCTCGATACCTGCTTTGTCGATAATGTATTGAATGGTATCGGTATAAGCAATCAGCTGATCCATCTCTTGCCCTTGCACTTCGATATTGACAGGCGAGCCTGTGGGAGGTCCATTGGCATCTTTTTCCACAAACAGCTCGATACCCGAATAGCGGTTATTAAAAGTTTTGCTCAAATCTGCCATTATTTCGGAAGTCTTTTTGCCACCCCGAAACTCAAAATCAACAAACTTGATTGTAATCATTCCTTTGTTTTGGTTCTTGCTTACCGATATTTCATTTTTTCGTTGTGCCCCTTCGCCAATGGTGGTCAGTATCGACTCCACGATGTCTTTGTGTGGTTCTAATGCCTGTATCACGTCATTCTCGATAATGGCAACGATAGAGTCGGTAGCTGTTACGTCCGTGCCTATTGGTAGTTCGGCAATCACATTGACATACTTCGGCTCGTTCTCGGGAAAAAAGATCACCTCCAGATTCCGCATACTCATAAACTCTAGGGTAAGAATAAGCATTAGGATCGTTCCGAAAAAGATGTAGGTAGGGTTATGCTTCCGAAGCGAGAACTGTAACGCACGTTTGTAGACTTCTTCCATCCAGACCAATAGCACATTCTGAAACCATTGCGACGCACGGAACAAAAAGAATACATTGAGCACAATCAATATCGTAAATAGCATCAGCAAGTTGGCAAATGCAAATTCTTTAACGAAATACAATAAGATAGCCATTGTGCCTAATATTGCAGCCACGCTAAGGGATTTTTTCTTGTTTGGTGCTTTGTTTAATGCTTCTTTGTTTACGAAGGTAGATGCAAAAACAGGGATAATCACCAATGCCACCAATAAGGATGAAGTAAGCACGATGATGAGTGTAATCGGCAAGTATTTCATAAATTCGCCCATCAAGCTATCCCAGAATAATAAAGGAAAAAAAGCGGCAAGCGTGGTGGCTGTCGATGAAATGATAGGCATTGCTATTTCGCCAACCGCTAGCCGTGCGGCATCTTTTAGCTTGTAGCCACTGTCGAGGAAGCGGTAAATGTTTTCGATCACCACAATGGCATTATCTACCAGCATACCCAGAGCCAGAATCAGCCCAAATAAAATAATCATATTGATCGTGTAACCCAATATGCCAATAACAGTAAATGACAAAAGCATCGACATCGGTATTGCCACGCCCACAAACAAAGCATTGCGCAAACCCAAAAAGAAAAACAATACACCAACTACGAAAAGAACACCGATAATCATGCTGTTTTCCAAATTGCTCAGTTGGCTTTTTACGTCTTTCGATTGGTCGTTGGTAATATCAATAGAAACCGTAGCTGGTAGGCTACCTTTTTTTTTGGCATGTTCTATTCTTTCATGAATCTGATCTACTGCCAAGATTAAGTTCTCTCCACTTTTTTTGATAATTTGTAATGACACCACGGGGTCGGTATTCAAGCGTGCAAAGCTGGTAGGCTCTTCGTAACCATCCACCACCTCGGCAACATCTCGCAAATGCACAATGTTACCTTTATCGTGTTTGACGATGATGTTCCGAATCTCTTCCGTGTTCTTAAACTCGCCGATTGTCCGTATTGAGCGGCGCACGTTGCCCATTTTTATTTCACCGCCAGAGATGGATACGTTTTCGTAAGCGATTGCATTCTCTATGTCGGTTAGGCTAATGCTAAATGCTTCTAATTTGTTTTGATCTACATTTATTTTCAACTCTTTATCATTGATACCTTTAATTTCGACTTTCGATATTTCCGATATTTTTTCAAATTCATCCTTTAATACTTCGGCATAATCCTTTAGCTCTACAATGCTAAACTCACCCGACAGGTTGATATTGATAACAGGAAACTCTGCCAAGTCGATGTCGGTAATAAACGGATCGCTTGGTAAGTCGGTCGGCAAATCGGTACGGATTTTATCCACCGCATCTTTCAAGTCCTGAATTGCAGTTTTGATTTGTACATCCGAATTAAATTCAATAATGACCATCGATATGTTTTGCGACGAAATGGACGTAAGTTTATTGATTCCTTTTACGGTTTGCACTTCTTTCTCGATGTGATCGGTAATCAAATTCTCGATGTCTTCGGGCGGATTTCCTGGGTACACCGTTTGAATCATCACCGTAGGGAAACTTACCTCGGGAAACAATTCTTTGGGCAATAGCGAATAAGCCATGCTCCCAAAAAGAATAATCGAAAGGGCAATCAAGAATACCGTATTCTTATTTTTTAATGCGAGTGTCGATAGCTTAAACTCGCGTGTATTTTTATTTTCCATACTGCTATTTTATAAGGTAGGTCTTCGACCTTTTGATGTTGCTTACTCATTTATTTGATGACTAGAAAGCCTACTTGTTGTTTTTATCTTTCTTTCTACTTTCATCTTTCTACTAACTACTTTTCACTTTCTATTAACAACTTAGTTAATAATTTCCACAGTTTTACCTTCTTTCACCAAGTTGTAGCCTTCGGTAATAACCCGTTCGTTTGGCGATAATCCCTCGGAAATCATCGTGTTGGTTTGGTCGCTTAGTCCAGTAGTTACGTAACGTTTGCGAGCAACGGTTTGTCCGTTTTCTGTTTCAGCCACAAACAAGAAGAAGCCTTTCAAATCATTCTTCACAATCAGCGAAGGCACCATCAACGCTTGTTCTTCCTCATAATCAGTCATCCGAACAATAGCCAAGCTGTTCGGTTTCAAATCCTTGCTACTGTCCAAAATACGAATGCGTACTTGGAACGTGCGGTTCTCTGGATTCACAATATTCCCAATACGATAAATCGTTGCATTTATTTTTTTCTCGGGATACGATGGAAACGAAGCCATAACGGCATCACCTTTGGATAGTTTCGACAAATAATTTTCCGACACCGCCAAGTTGATGTACATGTCGCCAAGATTTACCAATTGAATCAATTGCACGCCAGGCAGTGCCAGTTCGCCTTTCTTAGGAATTATCTGATCCACAATACCCGCAAATGGAGCATAAATCTGAGTCATGCGCAATTGCGACTGAAGAACCGCTAACCGCTTTTCGAGCGATTCTTTGCGATTCTTTGCTTGTAGGAATTGCACTTCCGAGCCTATTTCTTGATCCCAAAGTTCTTTTTGTTTCTCATAAAGCGTGGTAGCCAATTCGAGTCCAGTTTCCAGTTCAGCAATATTATTCCTAATCACGTCGGCTTTTAGGCTGATAAGCAATTGCCCTTCTTGCACAAACTGCCCTTCTTGCACATGAATCGTTTTGACTTGTCCATTCATTTCGGTACTAATAAATGCCGAATTGACAGCCTCTAACGAGCCGTTTGCTTCAAAATAATGCGTGAACTTTTCATGCTGCAATTCTTTTACTTTTATTTTCAAATGATTTGCCGCCGTACTATCCACAGGAGTTAGGCTTACCAGCTCTACTTCCAACGCAGCTATTTTATCATTCAATTCGTCGATGGCATCTTTATGTTCTTGTATTTCGACCTTAATGCTCTCTGGGCTATTACTACATGCAGCAACACTAATGACTACGATAGCTAATAGAATGATATTTTTTGTAATTTTCATGTGTTTTAAATTTTGTAAGCACTTTGTGCCGACTGTGTTTTTTTTATAATAAGCAAGGTCTCAGACCTTATTTTGTGAATTTGTCCAATTTTACTTTAGCATTCAACAATTCTACTACGGCATTAAAGTAGCTACTTTGTGCGCTAAGAACTTGGTTTTGTGCATTTGATAAATCAAAACTCCCCGCAACACCCTGTTTGTATTTAATTAATGTTCGAGAATAAATCTTTTCAGATAATTCCAGACTATTTTTTTGATTCATGTACGAATTGTACGCCGTAACGAATCCGCTTTTGGCTTGTAAATACTCGGTCATCAACGCTTGCGAAACCTGTACTTTGGAGTTCATTGCTTTCTCGTAAGCAAATTGTTTTTGTTTAATGCGAGCATAACGCATGCCGCCGCCAAATATCGGGATGTCTAGCTTTAGCCCTACTACGGTGGTTGGATACCAGCCTTTGTCCGAGTCCATAAAATCAAACTCATCACGCATCGCACTTTTAGAATAACTCGCAAAAGCAGCCAATGTGGGTAACACGGTGCTCTTCTCACGTTTGAGCGTAAGCAACGATATTTGTTCCTGTGTTTCGGTCAATTTATAATTGATGTGATTTGTAATATCCGCATTCTGCACCATGAGCGATTCAAAATCCAAATCCTCCAAAAAAGCAGCCAATTCATCCGTCAGTTTGATGTCTTGCTCAAAGCTCAATCCCATTTGGAATTTCAACAATCGATAAGCAATTTCTACTTGGTAGCTAAGTGCCTCTTTGGAGCTTTTCAAATTATTAACATTCAATTTCATTTGATCGACATCCGTTTGGTCGATAAACCCTGCTTTGAGCATCGCCTCGTTGTCGGAAGCTATCGTCAGAATAGTTTGGTAAGTCGAATCAATAATCCGATAGCTCTCTTCTGCCACTAGCACCAAATAATACGACTGTGCAATGCTTTCACGAGTTTCTTGTTCTGTCTTTTCGAGGCTCTGCTCTGATAGTCTTTTGAAAATCCGTGAAGCCTGCAAGCCCACAATGTACTCGCCACTAAACACGAGCTGCGAAACAGTAACTCCCCAATCGGCATTGTGTTGCGAACCAAACTGCACTGGCATTGGTTCCGATTCTGGCAATGGAGCTATTGGAGTTAGCCCAAATAATCCTTGATTGATACCAATCACCGATGGCGAAATAAAATCGGGCATGAATTGCGTTGGTATGTCTAGCATGTTCTGGTAATTCACCGATGCACTCACCTGTGGAAGTCCTATTCCTGTTGTTTCCCAAATTTGTTTTTCGGCAATTTTCAGATCCAATTGGGCATTTTTTACATTTGCATTATTTTCCAGTGCATACGTTTGTGCTTCCTTTAGGCTGATGACCATGCAGCTGTCTTGCGCCTGCATAGCATAGTTCATCCATAATAGCACAAACAAAGTTGTCCATAGTTTTTTTGTCATTTTACTTGTTGTTGTTTAAATTTGATTCTTTCATTTTAGCTTCTAAAAGCTGGATTCCTTTCTCGCTACAAATCCCACGTAGGTGATACACGAATAGTTCAGCAAAAATTTCTGTTCGCAAGTACTTGTTTTGCAAATCAACAATAAATTTTTCGTTGTGCAATTCACTTTGCGACACAATCAATTTACCAATAATTTCAGAGTTTAAATCTTTCCGAAAGTAGCCTTCTTTTATGCCTCGTTCCATGTTGCTCATTACCGACCGAAACATCTCTGTGCGTTGATAATCCATAAATTCATGCAGCACGTTTGGATAATACTTACGCAAATCAAATTCGACATTCGTGTTATAATGCTTCATGTGTTCGTTGATCGCTTTTTGTGTTTCAAACGAAATCTCGATGGCGTTTGCTTTCTCATTATCATGAATAGCATCGATCTTTGCAGTCAGTTCATAGATTGATGAGAAAAGCACTTTCCGCACCAAATCCTCTTTATCGGATACGTATTGATAAATTGTTTTTTTAGAAATTCCTAATTCACGTGCAACGTCATCCATCGTAACGCTCCGAATACCGTAACGTCCATACAAATCTCTGACCTTTGCAATTAATTTTGTTATTTCTTTTTCCATGCGGCAAATGTAAGAAACTTTTTCTGGATTAGAAACTTAATTTGTGTTAAAAGTTTCCTGGGTTTCCTTTTTTATTTGTTTTTTGAGTAGCACTAGCTTGTTTGGGGATTTGTTTAAAAGATTAATTATTCTACATTTGTATTCGATAAAGTCTTCGATCTATTTGATGTGCTTACGCAGATTCAGTAAGATACAGAATTATAAATGTACAGTTAAATCTCATTCACTCACTTATTAAAAATAAACAACGTAATGAAACACTTTATACTACTCACTTTTACGTTGATTTCTTTTCAACTGAATGCACAACTCGCTCATCCCCATAAAATGATTTATTCTCCGATAGAGTATGACTCCGTCTTGAATTTTATAAATGATAGCTCAGCATATGCTGAATCAAAATTGGCTCTTACTTATCTGGATAGATTAGCAATATTATATTCCTTTTTGGGTAACTATAACAAAGCAGAAACACTATTCATCATTAAAAATAAGAGAAAAGGCTTTATTCCAGATCAAAAGAGACAATTAAATTTAACCCAATTTGAGATTAATCAAGATACACTTATTGAATATTATAAAAATTATAATGTGGTTTTATTCAATGAAGCTCATCATAAACCCAAGCATAGGGCTTTTTTATATTCTCAGCTTGAAACACTTAAAGAATTAGGT
This sequence comes from Bacteroidales bacterium, assembly GCA_029942205.1. Classification (GTDB taxonomy): domain Bacteria; phylum Bacteroidota; class Bacteroidia; order Bacteroidales; family JAOZTL01; genus JAOZTL01. The sequence goes on from JAOZTL010000010.1 coordinate 7,584, forward strand.
TTTAATCAATTGGCACTTGAAGCACAAAACCCACAAGATATTGATATCCAAACCCGAGCATACCCAATAAATAATTTTCCGAGTTTGACAGGAGTTTACATTAATGACTCTGTGTATGGAAATTTGATTCGAAAAGCAATTGAGTTAGGATTTACATTAATCCCTTATGATGCAAAAAAAAGAAGAGAAAAAAGACAGGCTGAGAATATTTACAAACAGTATGATCCAAAAAAAGGAAAATTGATTGTTTATGGTGGATATGGACATATTTCTGAAGAATATCCTATGATGGGGAGTCATTTAAAAAAAATCCTTCGTGAAGATATACTAAGTATTTCTCAATTCACACAATATTCTATTGAACCAATTTTTCCAGAGAATAGTGATTTTAAAATGTACTTACAAGCAGATCGATCTAAATACATGGATTATTATATTTATTTCAATATTCCTAAATCGAATACGAATGTGCCAGTATGGTATTCGTTTTGGATGAATTTCAAAACGGTTGCTCTAAACACATTACATACCGAAGCAATCGAAGAAACTACGCTTATTCAACTGCTCAATATTGGCGAAGAATATGGAATTCCTGTTTATCAGTACTGGAGTCATAATAAAGAAATAATCCATATTGCTTATCCCAAAGCATTTAAGAATTGTAAATAAAAGCGGAGAAATAAAAAAAACAATAGAATTGCATTAAATTCTTAGTTTAAGACTTTGTTTGTTGAATAAAAATAGTTATTCCGTATGACGTTCAATATTTTAGAGCAAGACTCTTTTATTCCTAGTTATTATGTAGCACTGCCGCCGAAAAGCACACGCTGGGTAATTACCGATATTCATGGAAGTTACAAAACATTTAAGCAATTACTTAAGAAAATAGGTTTGCATAAATCGGATCAGCTATTCTTGTTGGGCGATTATATTGACAAAGGAGCAAACGATAAAAAGGTATTGAAACGCATACTGAAACTCATTGATGAAGGCTACCAAGTGTACCCGCTACGTGGAAATCATGAAGAACGCTTGATTCGTGCTCATCACAAAACGTACAGTCCCGAATTGCTTCGTTTGCCATACGCAGGCAAAAACAGAGGCATTATCAATAAATGTCGAAACATAAAACCAAAATACTTACCATTATTATCTGCTTTGCCTTATTATTATGAACTCGATCACTTCTTTTTGGTACATGCAGGTTTCGATTTTTCATACAGCGAGCCATTCACCGACTACGACAGCATGCTGTGGCTCAAAAAAATGAACTACCATCCCGAAAAAGCAAAAGAAAAAACCATCATTTACGGTCATCATATAGATTCATTAGGAAATATAAAAAAAAGCATAAAAAACAGAGACAAAATCATTGCACTCGACAATGGCTGTGTGTACAAATCACAAAAAGGATACGGGAATTTATTGGCTCTTAATTTAGACACTTTCTTTCTAGTAGTGCAACCCAACATAGAAACATAAGGCTTTTGACCTTAAATAAAAAAATTGTATAATCTAGATATTCTTACTAACTTGCAAAAAGAAAACGTATTCATTTAATCAAAAAAATATTGTTGTGAAAAATATAAGAAATATTATTATTATCAGTCTGTTATTGGTGGGCTTTGCTTGCGGAAGTGAAGAAGAGCCAAAAGACGAAACAAGCGAAAACTCAAACACCGAAACTATATCTGAAAACACCGAGCAGGATAGCAATACACCTGAAACAACAGAAAATATTGGCGAAACAAATGCAGAATTTGAAGCATTTCTATCTAATTTTGATAAAGCCAAATTACCATACAAACAAAGCTTGAGCGAAAAAGAAAATAGCGAGAGTAAACTTGTTTCACAAGAAATTGCCATAAAATACTTGACTGCTGCCGAAGACTATACCACGGCAGATATGCTGGATGCGTTTGAATATACCGATTATTATTTTGTAAGCATACCGATACGTACGGCTAAATTTGTTGCAGTGGTTTATATTCGATACGAAATGACTTCAAACTATTATGTACTTGCTACATACAACAACCAAGGCGAATACATTGCATCTGTTGATTTTGCCAACTATCAATTGATTGGTGCAGGTCCCGAGGCTGGGCATGAATACTTCACTAATGGTGAGATTTCTGCGTCTATGGAAGTGTCTATCATTTACGAAGAGACCTCGGAGAAATTCCAAATAAGCGAAACTGGTGAAATAACACAAAAATAAGCACTTATAGCTATTTACACTAATTAAAGAATAACTAAAAACAGATCGAAAACTTCACTTCAGTTATTTTCGCTCTTATTCGATTAGTGATTGTTTAAATTTTAAAGTAAGAATATGAAAAAAATCATGCTAAGTGGATTGTTTTTTCTTTGGGTAAATGGTCTTTTTGCCCAAAGTGAGATTTTTTTCAGAGACGATTTTTCTAACAATGACAATAACTGGTATTTATTTGACAATGCCAATGGTGCTGCCAAAATGCTTTCCAGTACGTTTTATTTGAGTCATAAACGAAAAACAAGTTCATGGCGTTACTGGAATACCGTTTATGTAAACACACTAAAAAACTTTTCGGTAGAAGCACGCATCAAACAAGTGAAAGGAGTAAGCAACTATGGATACGGCATCGCATGGGGTGCTACTGGCTGGCGTAATAGCTATCATTTCACGGTTTCATCCAATGGCATGTTTTCCGTTTGGGGATATAAAAATGAAAAATACAAAGAGTTCAAAACATGGACCTCCAACTCGGCAATAAAACCGATGGGACAATACAACACCTTATCTGTAAGTAAAAAAGGCAACCAATACATTTTTTATATTAATAAACAAAAAGTGTATCAGATGAATTATCAGAAAACCTATGGAGAATATTATGGCTTCGTGCTAGGGCGTGATATGGTTTGCCAAACGGATTATTTTTTGGTAAAACAAAAACAAGAAACACTCGACATAGTAGTTGGTGCCGAAAATGGAAACAAAAAAAAGAACTTGGGTTCAGGTATCAATTCAGCTCATTCAGAAATAGCTCCCATTATTTCACCCGACGGGCAGAGCCTTTACGTGGCACGCAAAGGGCATCCGAGCAATATTGGCACAAAAAAAGAATACGACGTGTGGGTCGTTCATAAAAAAAAAGATGGCACATGGGGCAAGCTCCAGCACCTAGGCGCACCAATTAATAATGAAGGCGATAATCTGGTTATCGCTATTTCTGCCGATGGCAATAGCATGATGCTCGAAGGAGTGTACAAGCCCGATGGAAGCTATCTGAACGATCAAGGCATTTCTATTGCACACCGTACCAACTCGGGCTGGGCAATCCCGACCGAAATAAAAATCAAGAACTTTTACAACCTAAACGAATACGAAAGCTATTGTCCGTCGGCAGACAGGAAGGTGTTGATTATGTCCATACAACGCAACGATGCGTATGGCGTGAAAGACTTGTACGTAAGCTTTTTGCAATCCGATGGCAGCTATTCTACGCCCAAGAATATGGGTACAGACATCAATACGGTTTTTAACGATGGAACACCCTTTTTGGCTTCTGATAATAAGACACTCTACTTTTATTCATACGGACACAAAGGCTTTGGGAGTGCAGATATTTTTGTCAGTAAGCGGCTTGATAATACTTGGACAAACTGGAGCAAACCCAAAAACATGGGATCAAAAATAAACTCAAACGAATGGGATACCTATTATTCCGTATCGGCAAAGGGAGATTATGCGTATGTCGTGTCTGCTGAAAACAGCTTGGGGAACGAAGATATTTTCCAGATTAAATTGGTAGATGACGCAAAACCCGCCCCCGTAGTATTAATAAAAGGAACGGTGCTCGATAAAAAAACACGCAAAGCAATTTATGCGAATATTGTGTACGAAGATTTGGAAACAAAAGAAACCGTAGCCACAGCATCTTCTGATCTACGCACGGGCGAATACAAAATCATACTACCAAGTGGGCATTTGTATGGCATTGTGGCAGAAGCAAAAGGCTACATGTCGATCAGCGAAAATATTGATTTGCGCACACTTCGTGATTACAAAGAAGTGCAGAAAAACCTACTAATCACTCCTATTGAAGTAGGCGAAGTGATTCAACTGAATAATGTATTCTTCGAGTCGGCATCGGCTATGATGATTTCGAGTTCATACGCAGAACTAAACCGCCTCGTACGTTTATTGCAACAGAATCCAAGCATACAAATTGAGCTTTCGGGACACACGCAATCGGGTGGCGAAGCAAATTACTTGATTGGCTTGTCCGAGCAACGAGTAGAAGCCGTCAAGCGGTACTTAGTAAACAAAGGCATTGCTGCCGAGCGAATCAAAGGATTTGGCTATGGCGACACTCGCCCCATCGTTACAAGTGGCGATTTGTCGCTTAATCGAAGGGTGGAATTTAAAATTGTTGGGAAATAAGATCTTCGATCTATTTGATATTGCATTACAGGATCGCTCGTAGTTCGGATAATTTACGAATTTCAAAACGAGGAATTACTTCTATTTTCTCTTGTTTCGGATTAAAGAGTACCTGATCCATCCCGATGTCTTTAGCACCAGCAATGTCCGAATGCTGGTCATCACCAATCATGATGCATTCATCAATGGAGGCTTGTGTCTTTCGTAGTGCATACTCGTAAATGCGCTTGTCGGGTTTCTTGTAGCCTATTTCTTCCGAAATAAAAACGTGTTCAAAATACGCATCCAGTTTGCTGTTTCTCAGTTTTGGCACTTGCACCTCTTTAAAACCATTGGTCATGATGTGCATATGATATTTATCTTTTAGATAATGCAAAATTTCGTGTGTCCCTTCACAAAGCTCCGTAAAAGTTGGGCTTAGCTCCAGATATTCTTGGCTAATAATTTCGGCAACATTGGGACTATCGAACGAATACTTTTGTATCACACGACGAAATCGCTCGACACTCAAATCTTCTTTACTAATTTGGTTGCGGCGGTACAGTTTCCATAAGTTGTGGTTGATAGCACGATAGCTTTTAATGAACTCATCAAAACCAGCGCAACAGCCATTCAGGTATTGCGTATAAATTTGTTGTAATGCTTGATCGGAATTACTATCGAAATTCCACAAGGTGCGATCTAAATCGAAGAAAATATGTTTATATGCTTTCATTAATTTTGAGACTTTGTTTTGTTATTTTTCTGTAATCCTATAATGGGTGTATTGTTACGTTTCAGTTATTTCGTATTGAAAAAATTGCAGGTTAAGACATCAAACAAGATTCTTCTCATCGTCCTTTTCTGTTTTTCCATCGAAAAGGCAAGAAATTGCCTAAAATTCCTATAATCAAAATATAAAAAGGATACACAATAATAGTTGGAATGATGAAACGAATTTGTTTTTGTTGTTTACTTCGCATTGCAAATAAAACTAAAATAAAAGTATCTACCATGCTTTTGCTTAAAAATAAAACAAAAAACAGCGAAAAATCAGAATTATTAAAGGAAAGCACAATGCTTGTAGTCAAAAGCACATGCCAAAGCAGGATGAGTAGAGCTACGGCAATTGTATCCTTATCGGTGTAAGACGAGCTTTTGGATGTCCAGCGGATGCGCTGCCAGAAGAAATCGGAAAAGCGGGTTTGTGCTTGCGTGTAGACGATTGCTTTTTGAGAATCGAGATAACGAATGCGCTCAGGGGATTCATTTTTGATTGCAAAAAGCAAGAAAATATCATCGCCCGAATGGTACTGGTGCTGCAATTTGCTTTGGTGCTGTACATAAGCCGATCGTTCAAAAGCCATGTTGGCTGCATTGTTCATTATAGCATGCTTTGCGATGGCGGTTGCGGCGGTAGTAGCCATTAAACTCATCATCTCAACAGCCTGCATGCTTGCAAATAATCCACTTCCCACAATTGCTACGGGCGCAACAATCAATGCGGGCTGGTACTGTGCATAAAAACTACCCATGGTGAGTAGCCAGTTGGCTTGTAGGCGGCAATCGGCATCGGTGGTTATCAATAGCTCGGTTTGTGCATGAGCAACACCATAGGCAATGGCAGCTTTCTTGCCTATGCTGCTTGGTGGTAAATGAAGCAGACGAATGTGCTTGCTCGACGAATGGTGCTGTACGATTAATTCTCCTGCATCGCTGGAGTGATCGTTGATGAGGAGGATGGTAATATTTGAGGAAGGATAATTTTGTTGATCTAAATCTTGCAATAAATTGGGTAAATGCATGGCTTCATTCCGAAAAGCGATAAGGACAGTCAGATCAGGAAGTTTCTTGGCATTGGGAACAAAAGGCTGATGCTGAAGCAAAACAATGCCGAATGCTATAAATAAAATGGCATAAATAAAGCTGATACCGATGAATAATGCATCAAACATAAATATTTAAGTACGAAGAAGAAAGATAAAATTAAGTTTATAATTATTTCTTGCTAAATTATTGATTATGAAAGCTATTTCACTCGTGCGCAACATCAGATAGGTCGAAGACCTAGTTATTTTTTTGGTAATCGCACAGGCGTTTCGACAGGTGTAAGATCTTGCGCTTCTTTCTTATTGGTATCCACTCCCATTTCTTCTAGCCGCTTAATGGATGGCTGTACTCGGCTTTCCCACGAGCCTACCGATTGGTTGTATACCTTGGTGAGCGAATGGATGCTATTACCAATTTTCTGCATGTAATCGCTAAAGGTAGCTAGTCGTTGATATACTTCCTTACTTTGTCGCCATATTTGGATGGCATTTTCAGTCGCTTTGTGCTGCTTCCAGCTGTAAGCAATGGTTTGTAGCATGGTGATTAGAGTGGTGGGAGTTGCAAATACGACACGATTTTGAATGGCTTCTTGTATGAGCTGTACATTTTCGGTAACAGCAGCGGCAAAAGCGGGTTCTATCTCGATATAGAGAATCACAAAATCAATAGAATCGTCGAACTGGCTCCAGTACGCTTTACTACCTAAATCACGTGCGTGGCGAGCTAATGCTTGTGCATGCTTCGTTTGAAGCTGTTTGCGTGTGGTTTCATTGTCGGTTTCTAGTGATTCGAGAAATGCAGTAAAAGGCAACTTGGAGTCTACAATAATTTTTCTGTTTTCGGGCAATTGCACGATCATGTCGGGGCGTATGCTGCTAGAATCGGTTTGTTGGTGTACTTGTTCTTGAAAATCACAATACGCCGACATTCCCGAAAACTCAACGATTCGCTTCAAGCCGATTTCTCCCCAACGCCCACGTACACGTGGCGATTTCAGAGCCGAAACGAGCGTGCCTGTTTCTTTCTCCAAACTCTTTTGGCTCATCATGAGTTGTTCTATTTGCTGGCTGACGCTCCCGAATGTTTTCCCTGTTTGGTTTTGAAGATGATGAATCAGTTCTTCCTGCTTGTTCAATCCTTCACGCAAGGGGGTGATTATATTTTCTATTGCTTGCTGTTGCTTGCTGTACAAGTTTTTGTTTTGTGCGTGTTGGTGCTGAAACGATTGTCCTGCCAGTTGCAGAAAGCTTTCATGATTGTTGCGTAATGCTTCGTTTGCCATCACCTTAAAGTGATTGCTCAGGCGTTCTTCCGTTTCTTTATTGGCTTGTAGATAAGCTTTTAGCTCGGCTTCGATATGAATGCGTGCTTCCTTTTCTGTCAATAATTCAGCATCCTTGGCTTTTCTTTGATTCTCAAACTTCAGATGCAGTTTGCTCTCCATCCAAAGCCAAGCAGCTACAAAACCGATAAATAAGCCAATCAGTAAGAAAAGAAATTCTATCATTTATTCTAAGGTTTTCAATCGACATCAAAAAGATCGAAGACCTTATTCGCTATCCAATACATTTTCCACAATTGTTTTTAATTGGTCGGCTAGTGCAGCCAACACTTCTGCATTTGCTGCTAGCTGTTCGGCTGTTGTCGAATTTTGGTTCGTTAGGTCATTTAATGCTACAAAAGACGAACTTATGCTTTCAATTCCTGCGCCTTGTTCTTGGCTGGAAGTGGCTATTTTTTCGATTAAGCCCAAACTTTTATCTATTTCAGGAATTACGTTTGATAAATTCGATGTTGCTTTTTCGGAAAGCTGAATCCCCGAATTAGAAATTTCATCAATTTGAAGAGCTAATTGTAACGAATTGTCAGCAAGTTTTCTTATTTCGGACGCAACTACACTAAAACCTTTGCCTTGCTCGCCTGCCCGTGCTGCTTCTATGGCTGCATTGATGGCAAGAATATCTGTTTTTCCTGCAATTTTAGAAATTGCTTTTGTTTTCTTAGCAATACTAATTATAGAATGTAATGCACTGACTAATAACTGATTGCTATCGCCCAAATTACCCGATGATTTTTTTGATATTCGAGTGGTTTCTTTAGAGTTCTCGGCGTTTTCGGAACTAATAGCAGACAGCTCTTCCATAGCCGAAGATATTTCCTCGATGGTTGTTGCTTGCTCAAAGGAGCTTTGCGACATGGATTCGGCAGCACGGGTGAGTTCATTACTCGCAATGGAAAGATTACTTACAGACTCGTTGATACTTGAAATCATACGATGAAAATTTTTGATAATATTATTTGTTGCTTGAAATAATTGTCCTATTTCATCGGTACGGTTTATATCAAAATCTAGCTTTGTTGATTTTTTGTTTTGTTTGGCAAGCGCTGTGGCTACCTTTTTTATTGGATCTGAAATGGTTTTCTTTGAAACAATGCTGGTAACAACTATTAATAAAACAAATAATAAGAAAATACTTCCAAAAATGATTATTCGGATATTTCGTATCGTGATAGAAGCTTGATGAAAATTGTATTGATAAACAATAACACCAATTTGCTTGCCAGAAAAATCAAGCAACGGTTTTAAGGTGTAAATGTAATCGTTTATTTCGTGTGAGCCTGATTTTGTTAAATCCTCTTTGGTAAGAATAGGGATAACTTGTTCTGATAGAAAATTATCGGACGTTACAACATACTGTCTCACATTATTTATTACACGTTCGTTATTTGTTACAGATTCATTATTTGCCTTATTCGTTTTAAATTCGGGTAATTCAATATCAAAAAATTTTGTATTCAAATAAATAGCAAAGTCTTCTTTTTTTGATCTTTTCTGTTTTTTTATTAATTCGTTGATAGGTGAGAAATTTTCGACAGACCCGATGACTTCTCCATTATCATTCTTAATAGGAACAATGCCTCGGATAACTAAACCACTCCGACCAACTTCGATCCCTTTTACTGGCTTTTCAGTATCATAAAGCTGTATTAATGCTCTTCGGAAATGCAGGTCATCCCTTTTTTTATCTGTCCAAGTTCGGTATAGCGAGCGCACATCAGAGGTATGGAATTGCACTCGCATTGCTACTCCAGTAATATTACTTATTTTTTGATGAATTCCTTGAAATTCTGTCTCAAAAATATGAACACTAGCGGCAGTATCGTCTGTTAGTTCTAAATTTCTATAAGCTTCAATTACTTCCTTGTTTGATGCAAAGATTGCTGCTATACTAATCGCTTTGTTGGATATGCGTTTAGTAACATTCGTTATTGCCATTAGTTGTTCTTGGATTATATCATTGACTCGATTTACCTCATTTTGGGAAGTAATGCGAGTAAGAATAATTGCCATTGTAAGACTAATAATAAATAACATTGTTGCTAGAGGTACAACTAGCTTGATCCATAATTTATTCTTAAAATTGATCATTTGTTTTCGATTTTGGAAATAAAAACATTGAAAATGATAGAATGCAAATATAATGCAATAATTTCATTTTCTTGCTTAATTCATTATTTAATTATGAAGTAGGAAGTTTGGAGTAGAAAGTAATTAGTAGAAAGTGAAAAAGGTCTTATAAAGGTTCAACTCCTAAATGCAACAGCACTATGCAACAAAATTATAAAAAAAATCACTAGGGTTATCAAAATTAAGTTTTTCTCTGGGTCTAT
>JAOZTL010000011.1 GCA_029942205.1 Bacteroidales bacterium
ATATGCCCATAATGTGCGTAATAGGCAATCCGCCCTATGCCGTAAGCTCAAGCAATAAAGGCGATTGGATACAAAACCAAATAAAAGAATACAAAAAGGATTTAGATGAAAAAAACATGAACTCAATTAATGATGATTATGTTAAATTCATTCGCTTTGGCGAACATTTTATTGAAAAGAATGGCGAAGGGATTTTAGCTTATATCTCAAACAATAGTTTTATAGATGGCATTACACACCGCCAAATGCGGAAACACTTACTCGAAACTTTCGATAGTATTTATATTGTTGATTTGCATGGAAATGCAAAAAAAAGAGAAACTGCACCCGATGGCAGTACCGACCAGAATGTATTTGATATAATGCAAGGCGTAAGCATTAATATTTTTGTAAAGAAAACAAAATCAAAAAAACTAGGCAAAGTATTTCATTACGACCTTTACGGAAAAAGAGATTTTAAATACAATTTCTTGAATGAAAATTCAATTAAAACCATTGAATGGAAAGAATTAAATAATGAAAAACCTTATTACTTTTTTGTTCCTAAAGACTTTAGCTCAGAACGAAAATACAAAACATTCTTTTCTGTAAAAGATATTTTTACTCAAAGTGGAAGTGGTGTGAAATTTAGAAAGGATAATTTATTAGTAAAAAAACATCACAATAAAGATTCTGTTATTCAATTATTGGATAATATGAATTCATTAGAAGACTCTGAACTTCTTAATTTTTATGAAATAAGCAATACTAAAGATTGGAATATTTCAGAAAAAAGAAAGTATTTTGTTCTGAATGATTTTAAATCAATTGAAAAAGTTCAATATAAACCATTTGATTATAGATATACATATTATCCATTAGATTCTATTTCTAATATTATTGTTAGAGGCGATTCAAGAAGAAATCTGATGAAACATATTTTAAAGAAAAATATTGGACTTTGTTTAATGAGAACACAGGTAAATACGCAAATTCTTAGCTCTGTATTTTTATCTAAAGATATAATGGAACTCAATTTTTATGGCTTTCAAACATATCTATTCCCCCTCTATCTTTACCCCGATACCACCACCGACGGTATGTTTTCGGAAGAAGGCTTATCGTCAAAAGGTCGCAAGCCGAATTTGGATATGGCGATAGTAGCCGAAATAGCAGGCAAATTAAAAATGGAATTTGTTGCGGAACCCGTTTCCGATACCGTAACTGTAAAGAAAATTCATGAATTTTCTCTACCAAACCGCACCACATTCGCCCCCATAGATATATTGGATTACATCTATGCCGTATTGCATTCGCCCACTTACCGTGAAACCTACAAGGAATTTCTAAAAATTGATTTTCCACGCGTACCTTATCCAAAAAACGCCAAACAATTTTGGCAACTGGTGGCATTAGGAGGCGAGCTACGCCAAATACACCTACTAGAAGCCGATATTGTTGATGAACCCATCTCCTCATTTCCCATTGACACAGGCGAAAACATAATCATTACCCGCAAAATTGCAGCAAAAGACTGGGAATTAATTGACCCCGTACAGACACGCCGCGGCGTGTCTCTACCCTGCGGACGAATATGGATAAACGACCAGCAATATTTCGACAACATACCATTAATAGTCTGGGAATTTTACATTGGCGGCTACCAACCCGCTCAAAAATGGCTCAAAGACCGAGCACCAAAAAAAGGACAACAGCCACGAGAACTTTCTACCGATGATATTGAGCATTACCATAGTATTATTGTTGCGCTGAGTGAAACGGCTAGGATTATGGCGGAGATTGACAGAATAAAATAAAATGATATGATTATGCTGAACAAGGATGATTTTTAAAAATATTTTAAGCGAAAACTTTGCCAAAGTTTTCGCTTTCAGCTATTTGAAAAAACACACTGAACTATTGAGTAAGTAAGATTGAAAATCTTAAATTGCTGATTGTAACCATTTTACATAAGTGCGTGAGCAACATTAAATAGCACTTAGTGCTTGCGCCTTGTTATCAACTCGTTCTGAACCTCAACCGTTAAATCGTTGAAATAAGCAGAATATCCAGAAACACGAACCAGAATATTCGGATACGAATCAGGATCTTTTTGAGCTTTGATTAAAACATCAGGATCTAACACGTTGATCTGTACCTGCATTCCTTTTCGTTTGAAGAAAGTCTTAACAAGAGCTTTTGTTGCATTTTTTCCAATTTCGCCAGTAAGTGTTTGCTTGTTGAATTTCACGTTTAGGTTTACACCATTTGGAAATTTTGTGTAATCTATACGGTTTAGTGAATTGAACATGGCTGTTGGACCGCTTTTGTCTGCACCATTTGTCGGGGAAATTCCTGATGCAAAGGATACGCCTTTTTTTCGTCCACTTGGCAATGCACCCGTTATTTTTCCAAAATATGCATGAGTTGTCATGGAATACAAACCTGTTACGTATTTTCCACCACGGTAATTTGTGTATTCGTTCAATATCTTACTGAAAGTCCCAGCTACGTACATTGTCATCTCGTCAACACCTTGATTATCATTGCCAAATTTTGGAATTTTCACCAATTGTTTTCTGATTTGATCGTTCTTGAAATTTGATTTCAATTCGCTAATAAGTTCTGAATAACTGATTGTTTTATCATCGAACACAGCCTTTTTTATTGCATAAAGAGAGTCGCCTGCATCAGCTGCACCAACACATTGAACACCTGAAAGATTGTATATCGCACCACCACCAGTAGAACATGTTCCAGATGAAATGCAGCCTTCTATGAAACTACTAGACAAAGGCGTGGGATGGAATTTGTGATTTGCTTTTTCAATAGCGTGCATATCTGAAATAAAACTATTGAATTTAAGTTTTAATTGATTTTCAAATGTGCTTAATAAAGATTCAAATGAATCGAAATTTGATTTGGAATAGATTGCTTTTTCAAGAACACTAATTACATTAAATAAAGCCGCATCAGTAGAAGCAAAACTTTTCCCTGGAACGGTTGGTTCTACACAGCCTACAGGGGTGTAATTTCCTGCATCGTCTGGCGAGTAGCCGTTAAGCTGTAAGGCTTCGGGAATGATTTCGTCATTGTAAAGTGCTGGCGAACCGTATCCTGAGGATAAAACGCTGAAAATCTTATCTAAATATTCAGCAGGTGCATTGTTATGAATTCTAGCATGGAAATTTGGCTGTCGTAAACCAAGTTCTTGCATTATTTCCAAAAGTATATAACTCAGTTCATTTGTAGAATCTGTTCCATCTGCATTTTTTCCACCCACACAAATTACTTGTCCGCTCATTAAACCACTATGATATTCAGTAATTTGTTTAGATAAAATAGGAATTAGTTCTGCAAATTTAACACTGAAAGCAGAGAGTAAATCTTTTGCTTTCTCTCGGTTTAATTCTCCTGAAGTAATCCCTTGTTCATAGAATTTGAATAAAATTTGATCTAATCGTCCTGGGGAAATCCCGTTGTCAAGACTTTCTAAATTAATGGCTATTTGAACAAAGAATATGGATTGTAGCGCCTCTTGAAGATTTTTTGCAGGATTTAATGGAACGTTTTTGCAAATTTCTGCTATTGTGATAAGCTCGTTTTTACGCTCAGTACTTTGCTCTTTTTCTGCTAGTTGTAGTGCTTCTTTTGAATATCGAGCTCCAAAATCAATCATTGCAGTATTGATGATTTTTACAGATTCGTAGAAATTCCATTTCTCTGATCCTTGCTCGTGTTTCGTTTGTAGTTCCTTAGCTTCGGCTAAAATTCCTTTAATTCCGTAATTAACCAATTTTTCATAATCAGGTGCAAAATGAGCAATGCCACCTGTTTCGTTAATTACATATTCGGTTGATTTTAATTGACTTAATAGGAAGCGTATTTTGTTTCCAATTCCTTTAAATGCTTTCATTCCAAGAAAACGAAAGGTCCAGAAAGGCATGGTTTTGAGTAATTGTTTTCGTTCTTGTTTTGTTACTTTTAGTGGATTAACTTTTCGTGTTGTAAATTTGAACAAATCCAAAAGTACAGGAAAACCATGCAACTCAGGATAAATAGAACCACCAATTCGTTTAGAACTGAAATTCCCTACAATTAATTCATCAGGATATATGGTGATTGATTTTTCGCGCAAGACACGGGCTAGAGCTTCCGCTATTTGAATGTCAACAGGCTTTTGTTGGTTTGCTTTGTTTTTGAAATAATCTGTCCAAATAACTGCTCGTTCAGCACAAATAGAGTATTCTGCATCTAATATTGCTTTTTTTAAAGCTATTGATCTTGGGGATTGCTGATTTGTTTGTGTTGTTGATTCAATCATAAGTTATCGGATTTATTCCAAATTCGGAAAATTGTGATTTTATTTTATTTAGTTCTTCTTTTGTGTGTGGTTTTACTTTGAAAATCTCAGCTTTGTAATCAATCCTAATTGCTTTTGAATTTCCCATACTGTGATAAGGTAGCAAATGCACCAATTTGTGTCCTTTTTTGAGTAAGAAATCACAAACTGCTTTTATGTGTTCTTTGTCGTCATTTACATTCGGAATTAAAGGTATGCGAACTTGTATGTTTTCAAAAACTGTAATTAGCTTTCCAAAGTTACTTAAAATTGTTTCATTTGCAATTACTGTGTATTCTTTATGTATCTGACTGTCTAAGTGTTTTATGTCAAAATAAATCAAATCAATGAATGGAAGTATATTGGCTACTTTTTCAAAATCAAATTGCCCACATGTTTCAATATTAATATGAATCTTTTGCTTTTTGAGTTCTTTTAAAATTCCACCAAGGAATTCTGGATAAATAAAAGGTTCACCACCAGAAAATGTAATTCCACCTTCTGAATCGGAATAGAAATCAATGTCTTTTAGTAATTCTGTGATTATTTCTTGCTCAGACATTTTTTGTCCAATCATTCGACGTGCATCATTTTCACAAATATCAACACATGCACCACAGGCTATACATGCTGCATAATTACTGATTTTTGTGATTGGATCTATCGCATTTGTTGGGCAAATTTCAACGCATTTGTTGCAATCTTGACAATTCTCAAAATAAAATCCTACTTCTGGTTTGCTCTTTTGTGATTCAGGATTTTGACACCATTTGCATTTTAGAGGACAGGATTTTGTGAACAAAACGGTTCTTATTCCTGGTCCGTCGTGGATGGAAAAGCGTTGAATGTCGAAGATGTAGGGAGTAGGGCGATCCATTTATTCACGATTAAAGTCTTCAGCCTTATTTATTCTTTAGAAAACAAAGGTATCAAAAAAGACGGTAGTAACAAATTCAGATTTCGTCTGTTTTGATGTTGTTTATTGGTTTAAATTAGATGTTTTCTAAATCAAAAATAAGCATTCAATTTATTATTATTCTTTAAGAGATTTTGTACCTTTGACAAAATCATTAGCTCCTAGGCGTTAAGAAATAGAGGAAATACTCTTGAGGTTTTTATTGAGAATAATTAATTGTATACTGAATTGCTGTTATAATTGTGATTTAGAAAATGAATTATTTTTTGTTTTTATTCATAAAATTCTTGCATAGCCTGTGTTGTTGAATAATTTTATGAGTAAAAATAGGCAGAAAAGAAACGTTTTAAATTTATAATTATGATAGCATTTCAATAACGTCAGACTTCGTCTGTTTTGATATTTATTTTTCGATAAATTGTCAATGTCAATCAGTAAGTTACGCCTAAATATGTGCAATTACATCAAGTAGTATGATGAACCGTTAAAATATAGTTAGATATAAGCAAAAATAATAAAACAGACGAAGTCTAAACTTTTAATATTTAAACAAATGAAAGTCTATTTATTTAGTTTTTTACTCTTTTTCGCAACAAGCGCATGGGGACAATTGGATACATCATATTTAAAATACCACAAAACAGGTGTATATAAATACGATGGCGATAATTCTGGTATTTTAGTGAAAAGGACAAAAAGAAAACAAATTGAATATAATAAGGATAAGAGCAAGGTACTTACGCTAACGATTGAGTGGAAAAGTGATGATGAATATTGGCTCACATTTGTTAAAGAAAAAGATTTCGCTGGTTGCTTGAAAAAAGGCTATATTATTAAAACTAAAATAATTTATGCCGATAAACACAAATATATTTGTGAATGGGATAGCAAAGAATGCGGACAAGGACAAACTACGTTTATAAGAGTGGAATAAATCTGCAAATCAAGAATCTGGATTATTTGATTGTTTGTGTAGAGACATGCCGTGGCGTGTCTCTTCTGCGGATGATATTGTAGCATTGAACAAGACGGCTAGGATTATGAGAGAGATTGATGAGGTGAAAAATGAATAAAAATTGGTCTGACGGATTAATTAATTAGCAGTAAATTAATTAGTTTTTTTCTGTAATTTTAATGAAATTATCCGTCTGACCAGTTTTTATAATGAACTCAATTATGTATTTATTTTCCGACAAGTTATTGATTGTAAAAACTTTACACAAGTGAGTAAGCAATATTAAACAGTATAGAATACTTTTGATTATGCTATTTAAAAAACATTCATTGATTTAGTCTGCCAATACCCGTTCGACATCTTTGTCGCCTCTACCCGACAGGTTGATGATCGAAAGTTCGTTTTTATTTTTCAGTATTTTGGTAGCCAACGCAATGGCATGCGACGATTCCATTGCAGGGATAATTCCCTCTAAATGTGCCAGTAATTTGAATGCTTCTACCGCTTCTGAATCCAAAATAGGCGAATAATCGACACGTTTGCTTTCGTGCAAGAAGGCATGCTCTGGACCAATGCCAGGGTAATCCAGCCCTGCGGCAATGGAATGCGAATTGACAGGATTCCCTTGTTCGTCCTGCAATACCATGGAATATGAGCCTTGGAATGCTTGCGCTTTGCCTAAAGAGAGCGTTGCAGCCGTTTTCCCAAGAATGAGTCCTTCGCCACCACCTTCGGCTGCGAATAATTTCACGTCATTGTCGCTCAAGAAAGCTCCAAAGATACCGATGGCATTCGATCCGCCACCAATACAAGCCAGTACCGAATCTGGTAGGCGGTTTTCTTTGTCCAAAATCTGCTGGCGAGCTTCTTTTCCTATCACACTTTGAAAATAGCTAACAATCGTAGGGTAGGGATGAGGACCTACAGCTGAACCGAGAATGTAAAAAACTTCGGCATGTTCGATATAATACCCAATGGCGGCATCTACGGCATCCTTTAAGCTGGAATTGCCTACTTCAATGGCTACCACTTCTGCCCCTAATAGTCGCATACGATTTACATTCAGTAATTGACGATCATAATCCGTTTTACCCATAAAAACCTTACACTTCATACCGAATAGTGCTGCCGCAGTTGCTGCCGCCACGCCGTGCTGCCCTGCACCTGTTTCGGCAATTATCTCTTTGTAACCCATACGTTTGGCTAGTAATATTTGTCCTATCGTGTTGTTGATTTTGTGTGCGCCAGTGTGATTCAAGTCTTCACGCTTTAAGTATATTTTGCTTCCCACGTAATCCGACAATCGACGTGCATAGAACAAAGGCGAAGGGCGACCAACAAAGTCGTTTAGATAAGACATAAATTCGGTCTCAAATGATTTATCACCCAGTACATTCAGAAATTGAGAATATAAATCATCGAATTTTGTTTTCAATACGTCGGGAACAAAAGATCCACCGAATTGTCCGAAATAACCACCTTCTGTTGCTCTTATAATTGTATTTTTAGCTGCTGTTGTCATCTTTATTTGTGTTTTATATTATTATGTAATTTCATTTTTTTTAATTTATGGATTGTTTCTCCTAAGGGTATTGCCTAATAATCAAGCCCTGTACGGCCAGAGTTGCTTGGTGTAATTAAGCCAAATAATAATTTCGTTTGTCATATTTTGTCATTTTAAGAAATAAAAAAAGCCGTAGGAAAAAATCCTACGGCTTGATTGTAAATTTTATATAAATGTACACCTACCTATTGACTTTTCCGCTCTTTAGAGTTAAGCAAAGCCACCAGTAAGAAGTATGTAGTACAGATTGGTTCATAATTGAATTTTTAAGGTCTTCGACCTATTTTTTAGAGTGATTAAAATATCAATTCGTTGCATGCAAATAAAAAAACTTTTTTTGGAATCACCAAATCTTTTATTGAAATTTATTTCATACGCTAGCCAAATGACAGAACAAAATGGCTTATTTTGGATTTATAATCAGATAGATAAACAAAAAATAAATGCATGTAATTTTTTTCATTAAACTAAAATTGATTAGCTTTGTGAAAGAACATTAAGGGATTGTTTCGAAATAACTTGACGCTTTCAACATGTTAAAAAACAAAATAACTTCATTTAAAATTATCAATTTATTTTATTATAATCTCTAAGATTTTCGATTTATTGATGTACAATTTTTTTGTATAGTCTAGCTATGGAATAATTTTGTAAAGAAGATAAAGCGAAAAAGAAACATTTTGTTTTCATAATTATTTACAGCATTTTAGTATATTTAAAGATAATTAATCGCTCGATACAAGGAAGTGATTAAATTTCGATAATTTACAAAATTTCAAATCATGAAAAAAACGATCTTTTTTATTACTTACCTGTTTATTTTTTCGGTATCCGCTTTGGCACAAACCATACAAGTGGACAAAATGCCAAACAGTGTAGAAGAATTTGTAACATTAAGAGACCAAATAGCAAAAAGCCCCCAAGGCGGTGTTGCTATGTTTGTTTTAGCATTGAAATTATGTGTAGACAATCCGAGTGTAGGCGAGCAATGTTTGGTAATAGCCGTTGATCGAAGTCGCCTGCAGCAAGGTAGTATTTATAAAGGCTTTCAGCTTTTTTCATCAGATAATAATCGAGTCAAACGCCAATTAAATTATTATCCATATGTGGTTAATTCCTATTTTAAGGGAGCAAATCCAGAGAATGGCTATACTGCAACTTTACCTTATGTCTTTAATTTTTCGTCTAATGCGTATAGCGGAGATAAAAAAGTAGGGAAATTTAAAATTTTTGTAAAATGTTATGGCGCAGATAGTCCACGTCCAATTAAATTAGTGAAAAATAATAAAGGCTACTGGAAAGCAGTCGAATGGAGTAGTATAATAATGGGGATTAAAAAGCCTGTTGTCAAAATTGATGATGATCTTTAGAGACAATAATTTATATTTTTATGACAATAACCAAAATATCATCGATTTGTTGGTAGTCAGCTTTCCATGTTTTGAGTTTATGCGAAAGCATTTGATTTTGCTCTGTCATTGAAAGTTGGCTATTATTTAATAGTAATTGTTTGAAGTTTTTTGATTTAAACTTATGTCCTTTTGCTCCGCCTATTTGATCGACAAATCCATCGGAATACATATCTGAATTGCTGTTATAATTATGATTTAGAAAATGAATTATTTTTTGTTTGTTTTTTGAGTGAAAACAGGCAGAAAAGAAACGTTTTAAATTCATAATTATGATAGTATTTCAGTATAAATACAATCTCCAGCAAAGAGTTGAATTTCATGCTTGGTAAAAGGAGTTTCTCTTGGATAAATATTAGACATCTTTCTAGTTAATATTTATGCAGCATATCTTAAAATTTACTAATCCTGCAATAGGATTCCATACTTTACCGTGATTTTTATGTTTACCTCTGTATATTTTTTTTGTGTTCTGAAAATTTTTCATTTTCGATTTACATTTTCAATATATATCTTAAGTTGAGACAATTTTTTATTGTCTTTTTATTGCTTTTTTTAGAAGGAATCCACGAGTTTTGATGAATTTTTGCTATACCTTGATAACCAGAATCAATTAGAATAAGTAAATCTGGATGAATAAGATATGCACTTTCTTTAAATATTTCGAAGTAATGAACAGTCCCCTTTTCAGTTCGAACACAAATTATTTGTAACGAAAACAAACATATAATTATCAGTACCTTAATTATATGCTTTTTTTTTACCTGAATAATAATCTTTTTGCTTTTTGACTGGATGTTCTATTTCTTGTTCACTAACATCAATAACGATAGTGTCCAAATCAGCTTTTGATAGTTCTTTACTACTTGGAACATGAAGTTACTGAACTAAAATAGTTAATATTGAATGATGCAATAATTATCTGCTACTCTTCAACTAAAAACATAGAATGATCCCAAAAATAGGAATTGATTTTATGAATAAACCATGAAGCAAAATATTTTTTCGTGCGATTTTCAGCTATAATTTAATATCTTTGCAGGTGATTGAAAATAATAATATCAATTGAATTTCAAAACACCAGTAGAATTTCAAAATATTTTTCTGTTTTACAATCTTAAAATGTTCAGCATAGCCGTAGCTATAGTTCAAATTTTAAGAAAAGTAAAACTAGAAAAGATAAAAAAAATATCGAATATTTTGATGAATTGACATAAGCCTTAAACCGAACCAACCAAATGAGTGAATCGATATTAAATGCATTAATGCATCTTTTTGCGATTATTGCCGATAGCAAAGACAAAGGAGTCTCCAATTCTGCTCGAACAATTGTGCAATCGTATTTGCGCCAGCAGTTAAACGAAAAACAAGCCGATGAATATTTAGAATTATTTGATAATTATTTAGAGTTTTATCACAGAGACATTGTGAGTGTGCGATCCGAAAAAGGGCGTAAACGAGGTGCATCCAATTCGGTAAAAGTATTGAAAATATGCCAGCAGATCAATGAAGGCTTGCATCAGGCAGAAAAAGTAATCGTACTCATGAGACTCATCGAGTTTATTAATGAAGATGGTATTATTACTCTCGAAGAACTTGATTTTGTTACCACAGTAGCCGATACGTTTAATATTGCTGAGAATGAATTTCAGAACATGAAATTTTTTATTCAGAATCAAGTAGGCGATATTCTCGACCAGCAACATGTACTGGTGATCGATAATCAGGAAGTGCTGCAAGATACCGAAGGAAGCTGGTTTTCGGAAAATAAGCCTGCCAACTCACAAGAGAAAAAGCACATCAAAAATGAAAATTTAGACGGACGAATTGTTATTCTACACATTGAAAGTATTAATAGTTTTGTCTTGATTTATCATGGAAAATCTAACTTGTCGTTGCGAGGGCACAATATTCTTCCACGCCATGCTTTTGTTTTCGATCATGGTTCTATCATCAAAGGCTCACGTATTTCGCCCATTTATCATAGCGACATTTCACGGCAGTTTCTGCGTTCACGCAACAAAACAAACATCTCCTACGTAGTCAAAGACATCGTATTTCATTTCAAGAACAGCACCAATGGTATACAGCGATTCAGTTCGCACGAAAAATCAGGTAATTTAGTTGGTATAATGGGCGGAAGTGGTGTTGGTAAATCGACCCTACTCAATGTATTGAATGGTAATCTTACACTAAATGAAGGTTCGATAAGCATTAATGGCTACGACTTGCATCGTGAAAAAGAATCACTCGAAGGGGTGATTGGGCTTGTACCGCAGGACGATTTGCTGATCGAAGAACTGACCGTATTTCAGAATGTATACTACAATGCCAAATTATGCTTCAGTAATTTTCATGACGATAAAATACGCAAAACAGTAAACAAAATACTGATTGACATGGATTTGTTTGCTATCAAAGAATTGACCGTAGGCTCGCCGCTGAATAAATTCATTAGTGGCGGGCAGCGCAAACGGCTCAATATTGCTTTGGAGCTAATTCGAGAGCCATCCATCTTGTTTGTAGACGAACCCACGTCGGGGCTTTCGTCCATGGATTCGGAAAATGTCATGTTTTTGCTCAAGCAACAGGCCAACAAAGGCAAGCTGGTGTTTGTGAATATTCATCAGCCATCATCCGATATTTATAAACTATTCGATAAACTTTGGATTATCGACAAGCGAGGGCATATTATTTACAATGGAAATCCCATTGATGCCATTGTGTATTTCAAAAAGATGAGTGCCTACGTCAATGCAGAAGAAAGTGAATGTGCGGTGTGTGGAAATGTAACGCCCGAACAAATTCTACAAATCATAGAAACAAAAGTGGTGGACGAATATGGAAAATTTACTCGTTCACGAAAAGTATCGCCCGAACAATGGTATGAAAAATACCAAGACAATATCGAGTCGAAATTAGAAATAGAAGCCGACTTGAAAACAGAACGCTTGCCGCAGAATTATTTTAAAATACCACCATTAGGCAAGCAGTTTTTTATTTTTGCGCTACGTAATATTCACAGCAAACTGACAAATAAACAGTATATGCTAATTAATTTCTTTGAAGCTCCTTTGCTTGCCTTCATTCTTGGCTTTTTCACCAAGCACTTGGTCGATGGAGAGTATATTTTTTCAAAAAATGTGAATCTACCAATATACCTGTTTATGATGGTGGTGGTAGCTCTATTTATTGGGCTTACGGTGAGTGCCGAAGAAATTATAAAAGACAGAAAGATTATTCAGCGCGAATCATTCTTGAATCTCAGCCGACTCAGTTATATCAACTCTAAGGTAACGATTATGTTTGTTTTATCTGCTGTTCAGGCTTTGTCATTTGTGCTGGTTGGCAATTTTATTCTCGAAATACAAGGCATGACTTTCGCTTATTGGCTGGTATTTTTCAGTACAGCAGCCTTTGCCAATATGATTGGCTTGAATCTTTCGGCGGGCTTAAATTCGGTGATTAATATTTATATCAGTATTCCATTTATTCTTGTTCCACAATTGTTGCTAGGAGGCGCAATGGTGTCTTTTGACGATTTGCACGACGATATTTCATCCAAAAAGTATGTCCCATTTGTTGGCGACTTAATGACAGCACGCTGGGCTTACGAGGCTTTGGCTGTAGAACAGTTTAAAGAGAATGAATTTCAGAAGCATTTTTTTGAGGTCGATCAGAAAAAAAGTACTGCTTCCTACTATATTTCGTATTATTTACCGAAATTAAAAAGTAAACTGACAGACAAAAAAAATGTAATGCTATTGCGCAACGAATTTGAAAAATTAAACAAAACCAAAGAGCTAGCCAATTGGCAATTTGATAAAATGGACGAGTTGTATGCCAATAAATACACACAACAAACCCTTGATGCAGCTACACTTTATTTGGATTCGGTTAAACAAATTTATCGAACACTGGAAGCTCAGGCGAATAAACAAAAAGACCGAATATTCACACAATTGACAAGCGACCCTTTGCAATTAAAACAAAATTACACCAATGGTCGCTTGAGTGATTTTGTATTAAATAAAATGCAAAATAGTAAAATATACGAATTGCCTAATGAGCTGATACGCAAAAAAGATTTGATATACATTCATGCCGAATCAAATTTGGGGCGAGCACAATTTTATGCTTCCGAAAAAAAGGTGTTTGGATATATTTTTGATACTTATTGGTTTAATATTGTTGTTATTTGGTTAAGTTCATTTTTGTTCTATATTTTATTAGCAACCGACTTATTGCAACGAATCAATCATTATATCGAAAAATTACGATTAAATAAAAATTGACAAAATGCGTATAGCCCCTTTTCTTGTTTGGTTCATTTTATTATTTGCACTAAGCAATGGAAGGGTATTGGCTCAAAATGATGAATATTATATCGCACCGAGTAAGATTGATTCTATCGAGACGAAAAAGCGACAATGGAATTATGTTTTTTCTAACAATTTTGTTATTGGGCACGGTGCTGCCAGTATGTTTTACAATAAATTAGCAGCAAGCAATCAGCTAGCAATTTATTACGAAGGAACAGTAACCAGCAGCATGTACGGCTCGGTAGCACTGTCTTTGGCTTATAAACAAGCGCAATGGGGAATTATTTTGGGCTATGAAAAACAATTCTTTGTAGAACAAAACGCTCACTTGGTTATACGCCAATCGCCGCATGTATACCAGCGAAGCTTTGTTTTTAATTATTACGAATGGCCAAATACACTTTTCTTATTTAGTACTTTTATTGAATATGACTTTGAATACTCGAAAGATATAGCAATCAGCCCATCCATCGATTTTGGAAGTTTTTTATACATAAACAGCTCTCCCTTTGACCCTCTGGTGGATAAAAGCATTAACAAGTATTTTAGAGACAAAATACTGTTAGGCGGATCGCTTCGGGTGAAGTACAAAATCAATTATAGCACAAAGGTTTACTTACAAATCAGGCAACAGAATTTCTTTTTTGATGCCTCTTCGTATTTTGATCAAATAGACAAAGAAACATTTAGTATGGTATACCAATTAAATTATTATGGAGTGGGTGTCGAAATTTTATTTTGATTTTTTTTTAAGATTCAGACTTCGTTTATTTTGCTATTTGTTTTTGGAATAGTTTTAATGGTTTTGTGTTGATAGTCAGTAAGTTAAATATGAATTTGTACAATTCATCATACAATATAATGATTTATTAAAATATAGTTATATCGATTGTCCAAGATAATAAAAACAGATGAAGTTTGAGATTGGCACATAAATTGATTTTTACCCCATCGTAAGCAGTAAGGTCTTCAATACTTCGCTTATCGTAATTAAAAGAAGATGTAAATTTTTGTAAGAACATATAAAAAAACTAAAATAAAACAAGTCTATAAGACTTTTATACTTGATGATGAGCCAACGAATTCAACTTTTTAAGGAAAGCCGCATACTGAAAGGGTATACTATTGCTGTGCGTGATGATTGGTCTCTGAGGGTAAAGCGCATACTGATTAATGACTATCAAAAGGAATTATACGAAAAAGAGTTTGAAGATAAATTAATTACCGAAAATGAGTTTTATGTTTGGCTCGAAAAAATATTGGAAAATAAATACCAACAAAAGAAAGCTTATTTTGAACAAAATAAAATAGCTTAAAAAAGTGGAAAGAAAAGAGTAGAAAGACAAAAAAATCCGATGACTTTCTACTTTTTATTCTCGTATAAGTGCGTAAGTAATATCAAAAAGGTCAAAAACCTCATCCCTAAAGTTGAAGACCTTAGTTGGAATTGATGGCAGTAACAGGGTCTAGTTTGGCAGCTTGGTAAGCAGGCACAATTCCCGAAATAATACCGATTGAGATCGAGATCAGTAAGCCGAGAGTAACGTTCCATGCACTCATTGCAAAATCCATATCCATCGTAACACTTAGTAGACTCGTTCCCAGAAATATAAAAAACAATCCGACCCCACCTCCCAGCAGCGAAAGCATGATGGCTTCGTATAGAAATTGTAGTAATATAAAGTATCGTTTTGCTCCCAGCGCCTTTTGTATGCCGATGATGCGAGTTTGTTCTTTGACCGAAACGAACATGATGTTGGCGATACCAAAACCACCTACAAGTATCGAAAAACCTCCAATAAGTGCGCCAGCCATGTCAATTATTTGAAAGAATGAATCGAAGCCTTGCGAAATCAAGCTGGTTTGGTTCAATGCGAAGTTCTCTTTTTCGGCAGGATGTAAACGCCTGATGGAGCGCATTACACCAGTCAGTTCGTCTATTAGCTCGTCGGCAGTAATGCCTTCGTGCCCTTTGACCATAATCATGGGACCTGTCGATTCGCTTTTAATATCGATCATGGTGCGTGCATATTCTATCGGAATGATGATTTGTTTGTCGGTACTCATCCCAAACATGTCTTCTCCTTCTTTCTTAAACACGCCAATGACAAGGGTTTTGTATCCCCCTATTTTTATTTCTTTGCCCACAGGCGGGATGTCTCGAAACAAATCGGTTGCTATTTTGTGCCCAAGAATGGCAACATTCCTACCGTTTTTTGAATCGAATAATGAAAAATAGCGACCATCTGCTATCTCAAAAGTCCGAATATCTTGATAGCTATGCGATACACCTGCTATTTGTACACGCTCGGCATATCTGGATTGTAATTGAATGGTTTGGTTGGTAAATGCCATAAAGGTTGCCGTTTTGGTGGAGAGCGAGCGTTCTAGTATTTGATCCATTTCGTCCAATTGCGGAAGAGGTCTCGACATGTATTTCCACCAAGGATAATCGCCACCCATTGCCCATGGCCATTTTTGTACGTACACTACATTGTCGCCAAGCGTGGCTATGCTATTGCGAATGTTGTTTTCTAAAAAATCGATAACCGTAAATACCGAGATAATGGCAAAAATACCAATAGTGATTCCTAATAGCGATAAGAAAGTTCGTAGTTTGTTTGTTTTTAATGAATTAAATGCAAACAAAAAACTTTCTTTTAGCATGTATAATACAATCATGTTGTGTGTTGTTTGAGTGTTGTTGAATGATTATTGAATAGCAAAGATACAATTACTCAGTGAAATTACACAATGAAGCAATGGATTAATTATAAATTTGTGTTTAGGAGTTCTATTTTTCTGAGCTTGTATAAGCAGGTGTGCAAGACTATTCGATTCAATGACTTATATAAATCTATATTATTCAGAGATATAAAAGTTTTTGAATATTCGGCTAATTTTGTCCACTCACTTATGTTCTAATTTACTAAAACTCAATTGGTATATACATAATTATTGCAGCATTTTAGTATCAATGGTTCGTTAAGTTTCTGTATATGTTTGATTTACAGGAAATTGAAAAGCATTGTTTATTTAAGATAAGTCGTTGAAAATCTGTGTTTTAATTTGTAATCCATAATTTAACGAAGTGTTGAGTATAAAACAAAAAAAAAGGAACTTTGTCGAAAAGTTCCCTTTTTTAGGTCTTATGTTTTTCTTGTATCTATTTAGATGCTAAATGTTTTTGAATTTCTGCTTCAAGAGCTTGTCCTCTAAGATTTTTTGCAATTATTTTACCTGTTCCGTCAATTAAGAAATTAGTAGGAATCGCTCTAACTCCGTATACGGCAGCTCCTGCCGAGTTCCAACCTTTTAGATCACTTACATGATAATCCCACAATAAGTTGTCTTGTTGTATGGCTTTTTTCCAGCTTTCAAGATTATTGTCTAGCGAAACGCTATAAACTGTAAACCCTTTGGCATTTGTAAATTCTTTGTCTTTATACTTGTTGTATACTTTTACCACGTTGGGGTTTTCATAACGACAAGGTCCACACCAAGCTGCCCAAAAGTCGATAAGAACTAATTTTCCACGCAAATCCGACAGTTTATAAGTTGTTTGGCGGTCGGGTGCCAGATATTCTAAATCAGGAGCAAGTTCGCCTACTCTAGGGCCTTTACTTCCTTTGGTAGTTGTTTCATTTTCATGGATTAGCGAAAAGCTCACAAGACCTATGGCTAATAGTATAACAAAAATTAATTGTATTTTTCTCATAGTTTCGGATATTTATATATTCTATTTAAACTGACTCATTCCATATTTATTGCTTTGTGCGTATATACTGAAATGCTATCATAATTATGAATT
>JAOZTL010000012.1:0-12152 GCA_029942205.1 Bacteroidales bacterium
TGTATTTATTATCAATGGTTTACTGTTTTCATTTGTCGTATTAGGCTTGTTCACCATTCAACCAAATCAAGCAGTAATTCTCCAGTTTTTGGGAGATTATGTAGGTACAGTAAAGTCTACGGGCTTTCAATGGACAATTCCATTTTTTCGCACACGACGTGTTTCGTTACGAATACGAAATTTTGAAACACAAAAAATAAAAGTAAACGATAACGAAGGAAACCCTGTAGAAGTTGCTTCTATTATTGTTTGGAAAGTCATTGATTCATCACATGCCATATTCGAAGTTGATAATTTTGTCGGTTTTGTGTATACACAAAGCGAAGCCGCACTCAGAGGCTTGATTATGCGCTACCCGTATGAAGCTTACGACAGTAACTCTATCTCATTGATACGCAATACCGAAGAGGTTTCCTTACAGCTAAAAGTAGATGCGCAACAACGCCTGACCGAGGCTGGTGTAGAAATAATAGAAGCTCGTATCAGTCATTTGGCTTATTCGCCAGAGATAGCTGCCGCTATGCTTCAACGCCAACAAGCCAGTGCAGTGATAGCTGCCCGATCCCAAATAGTAGAAGGAGCTGTCGGGATGGTTGAATCGGCACTCGAAATAATTGAAGAAAAACAAATAGCCACGTTCACCGATGAGAAAAAAGCCCAAATGGTTAGTAATTTATTGATCGTGCTTGTTAGTGAACAAAATGTACAACCAACTATAGAAACCAATCACTAGGTCTGCGACCTTTTTGATGTACTAACACAAGTATGAAACAAAATTACATAATTAAATAGCTTATCTTGAAATAATTATCATCTTAATTTTTATATACCACCATTAAGGTCTGCTACCTTTTTGATGTTATCACTTTATCTACTTACTCATAAAAATATTAAACATGCAAAAATTGATAATATTCTCTTTTTTCTTATTTTTCTCGTCATTTGGTACAATGTCACAAACGGATAAAGACGATACTGCATTTCCTGATAACATTTTATTATCAAGTGTTTATGATACCAGTAATGTAGAAATAACTTTCGCCGAAGCATTAGCCAAATTAGAAGGCAAAGTGGTTTATGTCGATTTTTGGGCAAGCTGGTGTGGTCCTTGTATTCGAGAAATGAAACATTCACGAAAACTACAAAAAGAGTTTGAAAATCAGGATGTTGCTTTTCTATTTTTATCAACAGATGAAAATGAAAACGATTGGCAGCAAGGAATGAACCGAATAAATATGACAGGCAGCCATTATCGATTAAAAAAAGAATCGAAGCCAGCTATTCAGAAATTATTTAAAATTCCAGGTATTCCTTTTTATGTGATATTGGATAAAAAAGGAAATATTGCCAATAAAAGAGCAGCTTGGCCACGTGAAGAGCAGGCAAAGAAACAGTTATTGAAAATTCTTGGGAAATAAATTCAAAGAAATTTGTTTTTATCAATTCTTTTTTGTTTATTTATATCAAATAAAAGTTTTCATTTTCAGTATCGAAAGGAGAGTTTTTTTTGATAATCAAAATATAAGCAGCGATATATAATGAAAGTGATATTTTTCTGTTTTGAAGTTACTTATAAATTATTGATTGCAAAAGGCTTACACTAGTGCTTATCTCCCTAGAACAAACAAAAAAAGGGCTGTATCGTATAAGAAAAAACACACAATGCCAATTCTCAAAAGCCAAATACCAAAACGTGTGTTTTTTCTTTATTCATTAATGATAGATACAGTCCTTACTTTCTGCAAAAATCAGTCTATAATTTAATTAATACAAGACAAAAATCCACTCGTAGTGTTTCGTTTCTTAAGTTTTAATTTTTCTCAAAAGTAGTGAAAAACAAGATTTTTTTCACACAAAAAGAACATTACTTCCAGACAAATCGGTATTCTGCTTTTTTAATTCAACTTCTTATCAATATTTGTTTTTCTTGTATAATCGTTCATTTCAAAACTCACTCGACCTAACAAAATAGCAGGGTTTATTTGCAAGTGAAATTATTTTATCATCACTTAAATGATGCTGATTTTCAACAACTTCATCCCAATGTATTTTAGATATTAATTTCTGCTGCGCAAAAGCATCTGCCTCTAATTCAAAACTATTCTTAGTTCCTGTTTTTGTAAAATCCAAAAACTGAGTTTCTTTATTTTTACGAAGGTGTAATGCAATATGTCCAATTTCGTGCATTATGGTAAATGCAAAATTATCAATTCTATGGTGTCTCAAAGTAATTGCAATACTTGGATTTTGTCCCGACCAAAATGAAAAACCATCTACTGGAGTCTTTTCCATTTTGGACAGTTGAATAAATTTAATTCCAAATTGATGCAGTTTTTTTGTTGCTTTTTCAGTGGTGTTTTTGTTTTCGCAAAAAATTTGGTTAAGATCTTCACAAAGCCTATCTATTTGCTCAAAACTAAAACCCTCTATTTTTAATCGCTTGGCTTCATATTGAGCCAATGAACTCCAAGCATACATATTTTTCTGATCAATTTGTAATTTCTCCGATTTTCGGAAAAATGCACTCTTTGAATTTGCATAGCCATCAAGCAATCCTTCAATATTTGTTACATTAAAAATATCAAAAATTAAAAGAATATCCTTATCCAATGAACCTTGTAAATATCCCTGTTTTTTGAAATAGCTTACTGGAATGGTTTCTTTGATGGTGTGCCAAATGTCAATATTCTTTTCACGCACAATGTTTTTTTCTTTAATTCTTGCAAAATCAATTTCATATTGTGATTGAAATTTCATCCAAATAGGTCGCAGGTATTTCTAGTATTTTCTCTAATAGTATTGCAATATCGGCTGTTAATGGTCGCTTTCCTTTTATAATTTCGTTTAAGAAAGTCGGTTTTACACCTAATTCTATTGCCAAATCTTTTTGTTTCAATTCTGGACGTACCTCCAGTTCATCTTTTATCAATACTCCAGGATGAGTAGCTCTGAAAGGTATTTGATTGTCTAGTTCTACCATAATCGCCTCCATTATTTGTAATGATTACTTAACTCAGGGATCGAGCAGATAGTGATGGTATCTGGCTCTTCTCCTTCTACCGAACTTTTAAATTCTATTCGGTATTGATTATTTACACGAACAGATTCAAGTCCTTTTTTTTCGCCAATTAATTTTTCATAATGTAAACTTCTAAATGGATATAATTCTTCAACCGTTTCAGCTGCTCTTAATTTATCAACAGTTTGCTTGTATTTTTCTATGATATTTTGTTGAAAAATAATCTTTTTTTGTTCTTTTAACGTTACTTTGTAAAGTGATTAATTCATTTTCAAAATGTTTTTTACCCACAACTTCTTTCTTAAGCAAGTCAATAGCAGCTTCTAATTTATCCTGCTCTATAAATTTATAAATTTTGTTTTTCTCAAGTTCGGTCATTAGTATCAGGTATTGATTTTATATTTAGTATTTACAACTTCATGTCTTACACCAATCCACCCTTATATTATTTCATTCTTTTCTAGTAAAAAGTCTAAACATAAGAAAATTTTTCTTCTTTAGTAGCTTCGTTGGCTGGTTTTAATCCGAAAACTGTTTGAAAATTAAGCCTTAGCAATGAATTCAAATAATACACAACAGAAAGCTCAAATCCCTCCACATTAATTACTCCTATTTTAGCTATAATTTCTGCTATTTCATCAAAATATTCCTCTTGGTAATCACTTTCAATCATTGCTGTTTCTTCCCAATTTGTAAACTCTTCGACAGATATATTTCGTTTTAAATGCGCTACAATTTTTCTCGCCAGTACATCTTTTATTATTTTCATAATTAGAAAATTTTATAAGTTGCTATTCCTAAAACTAAAAGAAATAACAAAGTTCATTAAAACAAAAATAAGTGTTTTAATTGAAAAATAATCAGACTTAAATAAATAATATTGACTTTTATGTATATGACGAATAATTACGAATTCGAATGGTAGATCGGCGTATATTTGGGCTTCATTTGTAGATTTTCATTGTGCGTAAGCAACATCGAAAAAGGTGAAGACCTTCGATCTTACCAATCAAGCAATTTGCGTTCACCTTCGAGTTTTTGTATTTCCGAAATCTCTTGCGACACCTCCAATACACCTCGGTAGGCTTTATTTTCATCTCGAACAGCAAAATATTGGATCAAAACAAATTTAGGTCCCATGTGCAGCCAAAACGAAGCGACATCTTTTTCTCCATTTTTGAACGAAGCCACTATTTTATTTACAATTCCTACGCTTTCGTGTGGGTGGCAATTCTGAACTGCTCGCCCGATAATGCTCGTTGTTCGAGGGAATATGCGATGCTTAGGCGTTGAAAAAAACTTTACCGTATCGTTTTCATCCACAAAAGTAATGTCTACTGGTAAATGGTTGAATATCATCTCTGCTTGCTCTAGGCTTACTTCTCCTGTGCTAAATTGGATTGTTTGTGTATTGCTTTGCTTTATTTTAGAACTTTTCTTTTGTGATTTAACAAATAATAGTGTAAATTCATCCAATTGTTCCGTCATTTTATCCAAAAGCTCTGATTCAAATGTTTCTGACATAATTGGAAACAAAACATGCTCCTCCCGAAAAAGAATCGTATGTATATTAAAATACATTTTGCTACTCACTTGATTAAATAACTTTAAATCAAAAACATCGGCTTGTAATATTTCTAGTGTTCTTTTGATATTACGACGAATATCGTCATGAAACGACCACATAAGCTTAACACACTGATAATTTGTCCATTCTTTTTCTATTTCAGGAAAAATAATATTCTCTTTCACACCGTAGTGCTCCACAAAAGCTTGCAGTTGTTTAATATTAACTATTAATTTCTGATAATGAGAAGCTTCTGGCGTTTTATTAATTTGCTTGATGTATATTTTTGTGTCATCAAGAAGTGTCTTAAGTCCCTGATTATCTTCTAATAAAACACTTATAATAGAATGTTTCGGATAACTATATTCTGAGTGATCAGTTAGATTTTTGAACAGAATATTGAATAATTTATTCGATACAACTTTGATCTTTTCGATGTCTTTTTCTGTTTCAAACAAATTATCGAACAACAAAAGCGTGTCTTTTGCCTGAAAAACAGTATCCAAAATCCCCTGCTCATCCAATAGCTTGTTACCTTTTTCACCATCCAATAGACCTTGAGCAAAAGCCGTTAGTTTCTCAACTCGTTTCTTATAGTTTTCTGTAAATTCAGACATAATTTTATTTCTAATTATTTATTAATAATGGTTGATTAAAAAAAGTATTTTCACTTGTGCGTTTGATGCAGTATCCGTCCGACCGCTTGAAGCTGTCAGACGGGTAAGGCTTTAAGTTACTGCCTGCTTAATGGCTTGCGTTAGTACCTAAAGCTGATTGAAAGACCTCGCAAAAAGGCTAACTTTGGCAGAGGTATGATAGAGAACAATTAACCCTGCCAGAGGCACTTCCGTATGCGTTAGCACATCAAATAGCACGAAGTGCTTGCGTAACCACATCAGAAGGTCGAAGACCTGACCTATTTCTTTTTAGACCAAGAATCACGCAAAGGCACTGTTCTATTGAAAATTAAAGCATTTGGAGCAGAATCGGTATCCACACAAAAGTATCCCAATCGTTGAAACTGAACCTTATCACCTACCAAAGCAGTTGCTAAACTAGGTTCGAGTTTACATTCTTTGCGAATTTCTAACGAATTTGGATTAATAAACTCCTTAAAATCTTTCTCTTTATTGCTATCAGGCGATTCGTCGCTAAACAAACGATCGTATAAACGTACTTCGGCATTTATGGCATGCTTGACAGATACCCAGTGAAGCGTTCCTTTTACTTTACGCTTACTAGCTTCTGTTCCGCTACCACTCAGCGAGTCTTGGTCATAAGTACAGCGGATAAGTGTAATGTTTCCATCACTGTCTTTCTCTACTCCCACGCACTTGATGATGTAAGCACTTTTTAGCCGTACTTCTCTATCAATTCCCAAACGAAAAAATTTGCGAGGAGGATTTTCCATAAAGTCGGCACGCTCGATGTATAGCTCTCTATCAAAGGGTAATTCACGATAAGTAGGTGTTTCTTCTTCAGGATTATTCTCGGTACGCACCGTTTCTGTTTTATCTTCTGGATAATTTTCGATTACTAATTTTACAGGATCAAGCACTGCCATTACACGTGCCGATCGTTTGTTTAAATTCTCTCGTATGCTATATTCCAGCAAAGCAACATCGCTTACTCCGTTTCGGCGTGCAACACCAACGGTTTCGGCAAAGTTTCGTATCGACTCGGGCGTGTAGCCACGTCGCCGAAGCCCCGAAATAGTAGGCATGCGTGGATCGTCCCATCCCGAAACATGGTTTTCTTGCACCAATTGCAATAACTTTCGTTTACTCATCACCGTGTAATTCAAGTTGAGTCGTGCAAATTCAATCTGCTGTGGTCTCACTTTACTTTCATCGGCTACTTGATCCAAAAACCAATCGTATAGCGGACGGTGTATTTCAAACTCTAAGGTACATACCGAATGCGTAATGCCCTCAATATAATCGGATTGCCCGTGAGCAAAATCGTACATCGGGTAAATACACCATTGATTTCCTGTACGGTGATGTTCGACATGGCGAATGCGGTACATTATCGGATCACGCATGTGCATATTGGGCGATGTCATGTCTATTTTGGCACGTAGCATCATTTTACCATTTTCAAATTCACCATTCCGCATTCGCTCAAATAAATCAAGATTTTCTTCTACCGAACGGTTACGATACGGGCTTTCTTGCCCTGGCTGCGTAGGCGTTCCTCGCTGAGTAGAAAGCTCTTCGGCACTCAATTCGCATACGTAAGCATTTCCTTTTTGGATGATAGTTACCGCCATTTCATACAATTGCTCAAAATAATCGGACGTAAACAAAACTTGCTCATTCCAATCAAAACCAAGCCATTGGATGTCTGTTTTGATCGATTCTACGTATTCTGTTTCTTCTTTTTCGGGATTGGTATCATCGAAGCGTAAATTCGTTTTTCCTTTATAATTCTTGCCTAATCCAAAATTCAGACAAATAGATTTGGCGTGCCCGATATGCAAGTAGCCATTCGGCTCGGGAGGAAAGCGAGTATGTACTTTTGCTTCATTTTTATTATTTTGTATGTCTTCTTCAATGATTTGCTCAATGAAATTTCGCTTTTTGTCTTCAGCGGTATTATTGGTTGTTTCTTTCATAGTGTTATGGTTTATTAAGGTCTTTGCCCTTTTGATAGAACAAAGTTATTGTTTTGTCTTTATTTAACCAAACTTATTTTATTGATTCTAAGGAACAATCATAATAGGTAAAATTAAAATATTTTTTAAAACACATTCTTTCCTGATAAATATCATTTTTTGTCTAATCAGAACAAAATACTTTTGTTGTGAATAAAAAATTGAAGCTTTTGATTTTTTCATTCGTACATAAGCAACATCAAAAAGGTCGAAGACCTTGCCTTTAATTAAAATATTATCTAAATAAATTAACATGATGAAATTAAAAAATTTAATCCTAGCAATTTTAGCTGTAGTGCTAATGAGCAACGATATTAAAGCTCAAGATGAATCTACATTTTCGATCAAGGCACTACTTCGCAGTAGAGCAGAATATGTAAATGGTTATAAAATATTACCAACAGAAAACTCAACACCTGGTGTTTTTGTTGCACAACGCACTCGCCTGACTATGAATTACAATAATAAAGTAATGACTGTCAAATTGAGCATGCAAGACGTTGGTGCTTGGGGAAATGACGACCTCATTAATGGTACAGGAATGTGGGGAAATTCAACCATTTTTGCTCCACAAGTATACGAAGCTTGGGCTGAATATAAAATGAATCCAGACATGTCGTTGCGTATTGGTCGTCAAGAACTCGCTTATGGCAATCAACGTTTACTTTGTGCTCGTGGTTGGAGTCATTACGGAATGACTTACGATGCTGCTGTTTTCAAATTCAACAAATCTGGACTTACACTTGATTTTGGTTTGACTTTAAATAATCAAACAGAATTAACTAAAGCAGTAGAATATCCTGCAAACCAAATGAAAACGATGGCTTTCTTGTATGTAACGAAAAAAATTAACGATCAATTAAAAGTTTCTTTAATCAACGTTGCTTCTGGTTATCAAGAAACAAATACGACAAATACTATTCAAGTAAAAAACACCGTAGGTCCTAACATTGACTTTGATAATAAAACACTTAGTGCACATGCCGAAGCTTATTTCCAAATGGGTAAAACAGTAACAGGACAAGATGTTAGCGCAAATTTCTTTGGATTAGAAGCTGGTTATAAAATAGGAAAAATCAAATTGAGTGCTGGTGTAGATTACATGTCAGGACAAGACCAAACGGTTGCCGACGAATACCAAGCTTTTGATCTTTTGTATGGTGCTCGTTTTAAATTTTATGGTATGTTGAACCATTATGTAACAGCAGGAAGCACTAAAAATGGCGGTTTGATGAATCCATTCATGAAAATCAAATTTATGCCAAACAAACAAAATACAGTAACAGTAGATTATCACATGTTCCAATTGGCACAAGACGTTGCTGATGCTAATGGTGATAACTATGACAAAGCTTTAGGCTCAGAATTAAATATAACTTACAACCGTGTGTTGGCCAAAGGTGTTAGTGTAAAATTAGGATACAGCATGGGAATGCCTTCTGAAACATTAGAAATATTCAAAAGTGTAGGTGCAGGAAACGCTACAACTCCACAGTGGGGATGGGTAATGTTTACCTTCAAACCAAGCTTATTGACAGTTAAAAAATAGCCCTTACATGTATTGCTAAATAAATAGCAATCATTCAATTTTAATATTACTTTTTGCAGATGGAGGCAGTTCGAGAGGACTGCCTTTTTTCGTTGTATTTTAAGTCTTCTACTTTTTTTGATGTTGCTTACGCACTTATGCAAAACTATTGCAACCAGCAATTTATCAAAAAAATCAATCCATATCATTAATTTTATCCTTATATACTGAAATGCTCTCATAATTATGAATTACAAATTAAAACACAGATTTTCAACGACTTATCTTAAATAAATAATGCTTTTTCAACTTCCTGTAAATCAAAGACATACAGGAACTTAACGAACTATTGACTTACTCATATATTTAATTCCTATTGAAATATTAAATATAAAACATTTCTTTTGATCTGTTTTTCACGAAAAAAATCTTTCCATAGTTAGGCTAGCTAAGGATTTTTTTCAAACAAAACAAAAATAATTCATTTTCTAAATCATTATTTTAACCGCAATTTAGTATACCTTTGCAGTAGTCTTACAAATCTAAAACTTAATTAATCACTTCACACAAGTAAGTGATTAAATTTCAATCGCTTACAATATTTTAAACACATGAAACAAGGCATTTATTTTTTCGTAAGTATTTTTATAAGTACTTTGGTATTATCTAGTTGTAATTTGCAACAAAACGAAGAATACTTGATCGAAGTAGATACTTTTAGCGTAATTTTAGCAGATATGCACATGGCAGATGCCACACTGGCATTCAAAGGTTATAATGATAAAAGTCTAAAAGATACGTTAAATTCGCATTATAATTATATTTTAGTAAAACATAAAATCTCAAGAAATCAATTTGATTCGAGTATGAAACATTACTCAAGAAATTTGGTACTATACGACCAAATTTATGAAAAAACACAAGATATACTCATCGGCATCAAACAGCGTCAAAATAAGCGTTATTATGGTATGCATGTAGCCAAAATAGTTGTAGACACGGTACAATATTTGATTAAAAATCGGAAAGCATTTGCAAACAATCAAGATCTTTGGGATCAAAAACGAGAATGGAATCTGCCTGCTGATGGCGACGAAGAGGCTGTTTTGTTTGAATACGCTAGCTTTCAGCATGGGAGGTATCGTCTTACAGTAAACTTGACGTATTACCCCGACGACAAAAGCAAAAAAGCACGCATAACACTATACGCCAAATATAAAGATGGAACAAAAACAATCAAACAAATCCCAATAAAGAAAAAAGACGGTAATTCATACCCATATTCATTGATTATTAATACAGATCCAAAGAAAAAGCTGAAAGAAGTAAGAGGCTGGATATTTGACCATAGCTCGGTGGATGGAAAAAAGCATGCTTCTGCCAAAAACATCAAACTGATATTTTCTAAAGAACATAAACCTAGGCTTGAACGAAGATAAGTAATCGAATATGCAGCGATTTGTCTGAACATTTAGTTTTGCTAAATGAGAGATTATTTTTTAGAAATTTTCTCCTAAATGTTTTGCTGATGAAGTGATTGACAATAGTTCGTTAAGTTTCTATACATCTATATTTTACAGGAAAAGTGAAAAGTATCAATTACTTAAGATAAGTCGTTCGAAATCTGTGTTTTAATTTATAATTCATATTTCATAATTTAACGAAGTATTGGTATTGATACTTGATAAAATCCAGAAAAACTCCTCAATAACTGAAATTGATTATAAATAATGTCTGACCAGAAACATGAATAGCATTTATATCCAATAAGTTCATGCTCTTTTTTTGATCAAAAAAATGAATTATTGTTTGGTTGAATCTATAAAAATGTTTAAATTTAACATATTAACGAAATGAGAAAACGAAACAACATGAATTAGATTTAAAAATCATTTTCAGTAGAATCTGATAATGAACATCTTATAAAACCACAAATAGATGAAAAAAATATTGAAA
This sequence comes from Bacteroidales bacterium, assembly GCA_029942205.1. GTDB lineage: Bacteria > Bacteroidota > Bacteroidia > Bacteroidales > JAOZTL01 > JAOZTL01. The sequence goes on from JAOZTL010000012.1 coordinate 10,727, forward strand.
TTCTTCACCCCACAGCAAGAACAAAATCTATTAGAAAAGCAAAAAATAATAGCTTTTATTGTCATTAGTTCGGTGCTTTTTATTATAATTTCACTCCTTTTTACTCAAACATTTATTTATTCTAAAAATGGCTCTGGTTTTTATTTATTTCCTATTGCTGCTTTTTTTATAATCATAAATCTATTTTTATTAAAGAACTTTGGACTAAAAACAGCAGGAAACATCTTTTCATTTGGTTTATTATTGTTTCAGGTAATAGCTTTAAATATTTTAAAGGTAGATGATTCTGTTATATTAAAGTATACACAAGGTTTTTATTTAGCACTTACCATTATAGTAATAAGTGCCATGTTTGCTTCACGAAAAATTTTAATTCTAAATTCTGCATTATTCTTAATTAGCACAACAAGAGTTTACTTATTCGGTATAGAACATTCACCAGAAGAATATGACACAATAACGCCTGGTTTTATTAATTACACAGCAACTCTTATTATTATTACACTGATTTTATATTTTATCAATAAATTCACAGAAAATGCTATAAATGCCTCTAATAATGATGCTAAAATTAAAGATAAACAAAATAAAGCCTTATTAAAAATGGTTGCTGGAATAAAAGAAAGTTCCGAGCAGATATTTAAAGCGAGTGAACAATTGTCATCAAGTTCACAACAAATATCATCAAATGCAAATGAACAGGCAGCTACCACAGAAGAAGTTGCTAGTTCAATGGAACAAATGCTGGCAATGATAAATTCAAATACTCAAAATGCAGAGACAACAGGACTTAGTTCAGAAAAATCCGCTAATGAAATGAAAGAAAGTAATGAAATTTTTATCCAAACTATAAAATCTGTTGCTGAAATAAGCAAAAAAATAACAATTATCTCAGAAATAGCCGATAAAACAGATATTTTATCTATAAATGCAGCAATTGAAGCAGCACGAGCAGGTGAAGCAGGAAAAGGATTTGCAGTTGTTGCCCATGAAATACGTAAACTTGCCGATAAAACAAAAAGTGCATCAGAGGAAATAAATAAATTATCGAAAAACGGACAAAATATCTCTAAAATTGCAGGTGAAAAATTAAAAAATGCAATTCCTGAAATAATAAAAAGTGCTGAACTTGTAAATAACATTGTTTCAGCAGGAAAAGAGCAGCAAAGCGGAGTTACGAATATTAATATTTCAGTTCAACAACTAACAGAAATAACAAACGAAAATTCAGCATCGGCAGAGGAGATGTCGGCATCTGCAGAAGAATTATCGGCACAAGCAGAGCAGTTAAAAGAATTGATTTCTGTATTTAAAATTGGGGATTTAGAACACGAATAAACTTTATAGTTGGTTTTATTGGACTTTAGTATTTTTTATTATTTTAAAATTTAAAAAAAATATACTCAAATACTGTTATACTTGTAGT
>JAOZTL010000012.1:12162-16050 GCA_029942205.1 Bacteroidales bacterium
AGTTTTTTTTAATCACTGGACAAAATTAAACTCACATTAATAATTATATATTTTACTGAATAATATAAATTTATAGAATTGCGTAAGCAACATTAAACAGATCGAATACCTTACATAAAATATAACCTATGAAACAAGAAAAATCACAAAAAATTTATGAAAGTCGCAATTCTACAATATATAAAGGCAGATGTGAAGGCTTTGATAATGAGGTGATTATTAAAATATTAAATACAGAGCACCCTGACGAAAGACAAATAGCGCAATTTAATAATGAATATAAATTTACACATAATTTAAAAATTTCAGGAATAAGAAAAGCCCTTAGAAAAAATGAAATTGACAAGAAAAATAGTTTAATTTTAGAATATTTTGAAGGAGAAACGTTAACTGAATTTATTGATCACAATAGTATTAACACTAAGAAATTTCTACAAATAGCCAAAAAAATTGCACAAAGCCTAATCGAAATTCATAAACAGAATATTATACACAAAGATATAAACCCACATAATATTCTGATTAATAAACAAGAAGAGATTACTATTATAGATTTTGGGCTTGCATCAAAATATAGCTTAAAAACCCAAAATCTTGGAAATCCTAAAAATCTTGAAGGCACACTTGCTTATATTTCGCCAGAACAGACAGGGCGAATGAACCGAACACTTGATTATCGAACAGATTTCTATTCGCTTGGTGTAACATTTTATGAAATGCTTACAGGCAGATTGCCTTTTGAATATCAAGATGCAATGAAACTGGTTTATGCCCACATAGCTGAATTACCACAAGCACCACATCTTGTAAACAATGAAATACCCAGAGCTTTATCAAATATTGTATTGAAACTGCTCTCAAAAAATGCTGAAAATCGTTATCAATCAGCTTTTGGTTTAATGCATGACCTTAGAAAACTTTCTGAAAGTTCCGAATTTCCAGAAAGTTTCCAACTTGGAAAAAAAGATTTTTCGGGTCGCCTTACAATTCCCGAAAAACTGTATGGTAGGGAAAATGAACACGAAAAATTACTAGAAATATTTGATAAAATAAACAAACAAGTATCAAAAGAACTGTTGCTTGTCGCTGGATATTCAGGAACAGGAAAGTCGGTATTTATTCATGAAATACACAAAGCGATTACCCAAAAACAAGGGATTTATATAGAAGGAAAATTTGACCAATTTCAAAAGAATATTCCATATTATGGACTAATACAAGCATTTACAGAGCTGGCTCACCTTATTATTAACGAAACCGATGAGAAATTACTTTATTGGAAAAATTTGATACAAAACACTGTCGGGAATATTGGAAAAATACTTACAAACCTGATTCCTGATTTTGAACTAATAATTGGTAAACAACCTGAAATACCTGAACTTGACGGCGAAAAATCACTAAACAGATTTAATTTTCTATGGCAAAGCTTTGTAAAAGAAATTTGTAATAAAGAACATCCATTGGTTTTGTTTATTGACGATTTGCAATGGGTGGATAGTGCTTCTCTCCGATTATTGAAAATTTTACTTATCGACCCCGAAATCAATCATTTCTTGTGCATTACAGCATATCGTGATAATGAAACCGATTCTACTCATCAATTTATTAAATTCATAGAGGAATTAGAAGAAAAAAAAGTTGAAATAAGTAAGATAAAAATTGAAAATCTAAACAAAGAAGACGTAAATAACTTAGTAAGCAATACCTTAGATTTAACGGATTTTGAAAATACGACTGCGCTTTCTGATTTGATTTTTTCAAAAACACAAGGTAATGCTTTTTTCACCATTCAGTTCATTAAAGCACTGTATGAAAAAGAGTTATTGGTTTATGATTTTAACAAAGGTGTTTGGGAATGGGAAATTAACGAAATAAAAAATCAAAATATAACAAATAATGTTATTGAATTACTTACAAATAAAATTGAAAAACTTCCGAAAAAAACACTGGAAATATTAAAAATAGCCACTTGCATAGGGAACAGCTTTAACGTCAAAACAATTTCGACTATAGGGAAAAATCTTCCAGAATTTCCGCCTTTAGAAAAAATGTATTCATTCATAGAAGCTGCAATTCTTGAAAATATACTTATTCCATTAAAAAACAATAATTATAAATTTGTTCACGATAGAATACAACAAGCTGTTTATAATGTAATTCCTAAAGCTCAAAGAAATGATTTTCATTTACAAACAGGAAAATTATTGCTCAAAGAATATCAAAATAATGAAACCGACTTAAATAAATACATTTTTGATATTGTAAACCAAATAAACTACGGCTTAAAACTTATTTCTAATGAAAATGAAAAAAAGCAATTTGCCGAATTAAATATTTTAGCAGGTGAAAAAGCAAAAAAAGCATCAGCCTTTTTGCCATCTCTTAATTATTTTGAAACAGCAAAAAACCTTTTGACTGAAAATTCGTGGCAAACAGATTATAATTTAAGTTTAAAAACGAATGAGAACATAGCTGAGTTGTATTATTTAACTGGTGAGTATGAAAAAACAAGAGAAAAAGCAAACTATGTAATAAAAAACACTAAAATCTTACTCGATAGTATCAATGCCTATTACACCTTAATATTCTCTTACAGAGCACAATTTAAAAATATTGATGCTGTAGAAACAGGTTTAGAGGTTGTGGGAAAACTTGGAAATAAATCAAATAAACATCCAAGTAAAATACGTTTCGTTATCGAATTTATCAGAACACGCATAGCAATAGGCAAAAAAAACAGTACCGATTTGGCGAATTTGCCTGTAATGACTGATGAATATAAATTGGCTGAGTTTAAAATAACAGAAGCTTTAGGTTCAGCGACTTATAATTCATATCCGAAACTATATTTGTTAGGAATATTGATATATAATAGGGTAATAATAAGGAATGGAAATAGTTTTTATTCACCAATTTTTTATTCGGCTTATGGAATATTGTCGTCAATTATGAATAAGGCTGATAAAGGAATTGAGTTTTTTGAGTTGGCACAAAGTGTAATTCCAAAATACAAGGCAGAGCATTATAGTGCAAGAATCCATTTTTCGTTTAATTTTTTCGCCTTAATTTGGAAGAAAAAATTACATGAAATTGTATCTAAAATGTATGAATCGTACAAACTGGGAACAGAAATTGGAGACTTGGAATTTGCTGCTTACGGACTTATGAAACATTTACATTATAGTTTCTACGATAATACCAACTTGCTACAATTACAGCAAAAAACAAAGAAAAATGTTGTTACTTTTGAAAAATTTAACCAGGATTTTGCTTTTGATTTCCTGAATTTGACCAGACAATTATGTGAAAATGTTATTTCATCAAAAGAAGCACCAACTGTTTTAACAGGAGAGTTTTTTGATGAAAAAATAGAACTTGAAAAATGTATTGAAACGAAGAACAATCATCTGTATGTTACTATTTTAGCATCAAAACTGAATCTACAATTATTTTTCAATGATTTTAATACTATAAAAAAAACAATTTCAGATTTAGAGAAACAACAGGAATCTGCACGTGGAAATTATCGACTTGTATTGAGCAATTTTTATATTTCACTTGCTTCAACACAAATATATGCTCGTGAAAATGATAAAAAATATCTCAAAAAAGCAATAAAAAATCAAAAAAAGATGCGTTTCTGGGCAAAAAATTGTCCTGGTAATTATCAGCATAAATACGATTTGGTGCAAGCAGAAATTATGCGAGTAAAAGGCAAACCCCAACAAGCCAGAGACTTATACGATAAAGCAATATTTGCAGCCCAAAAAGAAAAATTCTCGGGCGACGAAGCAATGTCCTGGCAGTTTGCAGCCCGTTTTTATTTAGAAACAGGAAAAGAACAACTTGCCGATATTTATATGCAAAATGCTTATGCCTGCTACC
>JAOZTL010000013.1 GCA_029942205.1 Bacteroidales bacterium
CATTTTTCTTTTTTATTAATTTCATAGAAAAAGAAAACTCGAAGCCAATATAGATTTATTTTCTTAAAAAAGGATGCATTATGAAGTGTTTTTTGCAAAAAAAATGAAAAAAAGTTCATCAATAAAAAAAATATTGAAAATTATTAACTAAATTTAATTAAAAAAAAACAATGAACAATGAATCATTAATCTATTGTTTTTGTGATCGTTATCACGATTATTGATGTTTAGAATTAATTTAAATTAGCCTATCTTGCTCTGTCTATGTTTTATAATACAATGTAAACATGAGAAAATTTTATAAATTTGGGCTTTGGAAAATAAAAAAATTAGCACTGATAAAATAGAATATGAAAACAACCAGAAGACAATTTATTAAAATTTCGTCTATTGGAGCAGGATCTTTAGCTGCGGTTTCTACGCCTGTCATGAATTTAGTTACAGGAATGTTTGGCGATGAAGCACCAATCGATGACACCAAGGCCGAACGCTTACCTAACTACTGTGAAGTTTGCTTTTGGAATTGTGCTGGCTGGGTCTATAAGAAGCCCAATGGCGACATTTGGAAAATCATAGGAAACGAAGATGACCCACATTCCAATGGACGTTTCTGCCCAAGAGGTACGGGTGGCGTAGGAATGTACACGGATAATGACCGCTTAAAGAAGCCTCTATTACGTGTCAAAGAAGAAGGTAAAGACGATACGTTTAAAGAAATCACGTGGGAAGAGGCTTACGAGATTGCTGCCAAACGCTTTACCGAAATTGGCGAAAAATATGGCTACGAAAGCCTTGCGCTTTTCAAACATGGAAAAGGTGGTGCACATTTCGATCGTTTGTTCAAAGCATTTGGGTCAAAAAACTCCGCAGCTCCTGCTTATGCTCAATGTAAAGGTCCTAGAGAAGAAGCATTCCAAGTTACATTTGGGCATGCTTTACACTCGCCAGAGCCATTAGACATACGAGACACCAAGTGTTTGGTATTGATCGGTTCGCACCTTGGTGAAAATATGCACAACGGGCAAGTACAAGAAATGTCGGATGCTATCGATAAAAATGCGGCAGTTATTACCGTTGATCCTCGATTTTCTACTGCTGCAAGCAAATCCAAATTCTGGTTACCTATTAAACCATCTACCGACATTGCTTTGTTGTTGGCTTGGATGAACGTTATTATAGAAGAGGAATTATACGATAAAAAATATGTTGAGAAATATACCTACGGATTTGAGCAACTGAAAGATCACGTGAAAAGTTTTACGCCTGAATGGGCTCACGGAATCACCACACTTGCGCCTGCACTCATCAGAGATGCTGCACACGAAATGGCTGCTGCTGCACCTGCTGTAATTATACATCCAGGACGACACGTAACTTGGTATGGCGACGATACGCAACGCCTTAGAGCTGTTGCAATATTGAATGCATTGTTAGGATCATGGGGACGTAGAGGCGGGTTTTTTATCCCTACCAAAGCAAGCTTACCTAAATACCCTTGGCCGAAAGGTCCAAAACCAAAATGGACATGGAGAGACATCAAACCTGGAGTATATCCATTGGCTAGTTCTGGTGTTACTAACTTATTGCTTGATGCATCACTACCTGATTGCAAAAGCAAAAATAAAATAAAAGGATGGATGGTTGCTGGTACAAATTTACCGCAAAGTATGCCCGACCGCAAACGTACCGAAGCTGCCATACAGAACATCGATTTTCTTGTAGTGGTAGATACCATGCCATCAGACATTGTAAGCTATGCCGATTTGGTATTGCCTGAATCTACTTACTTGGAGCGTTATGACGACATTCGTGTAGCACCTCACCGTGAGCCAAATATTGCTTTGCGTGTGCCTGCTATGGAGCCTCGTTTCGAATCACGCCCAGGATCAGAAATAGCCAAAGGGATTGCCGAAAAAATGGGATTAGGCAAATTTTTCCCATACAAAAATTACTCGGAAGTACTCGATTTCCAATTACAAAAAATGGGATCGTCTCTCGATGAAATGATCCACTTAGGGGTGAAAAAACTAAAAAGAGAATACGATGATATTTTCTTCTTAGACGATGAAGATATTGAATTTCACACCAACACAGGAAAAATTGAATTATACTCGACAGAGCTGGAATCATTAGGCTTCGATCCATTGCCTAAATACACAGAACACCGAAAAGCTGATCCATATTATTATCATTTAATTTATGGACGTGCACCAATGCATACCTTTAGTCGCACTGCCAATAATCCACTTCTTACCGACTTGATGGACGAAAACAAAGTTTGGATTAATCCGAAAGTAGCAAAAGAATGGGGCATTGTAAATGATCAAAAAATATGGTTGCAGAATCAAGACGGTGTTATTTCTGACTTCCCAATCAAAGTAAGAGTTACCGAACGCATACGTTGGGACTCGGTGTACATGGTACACGGATTTGGAGGTACGAATAAGAAAATGTCGTCTTACGGACGTGGAGCTAGCGATAGCCAAATGATAACGAACGTACTAATAGATAAAGAAACAGGAAGTACAGGAATGAGAGGAAATTTTGTAACTTTCCTTATTGATGAACCAAAAAGAGAGGAACTTAAATCATGAGATACGGCATGGCAATAGACACAAAGAAATGTGTCGGATGTAGCGATTGTGTAGTAGCCTGTCAAACAGAAAATAATGTCCCTGTTGGCTATGCGCGAGATTGGATTGTTGAACGCATAGATGGCGTATATCCAAACTTAGAATTGGAAATAAGAACCGAAAGATGCAATCATTGCGATAATACACCTTGTGTGCGAACTTGCCCTACGGGTGCGAGTCATCTCATCGAAGGAGGAATTGTAAAAGTAACACACGAAGAATGTATCGGATGTGGTGCTTGTATTGAGTCATGTCCTTACGATGCACGTTACTTTCATCCAGACGGATGGGTAGACAAATGTACGTTCTGCGATCACCGAGTACACAATGGACAAGATCCTGCGTGCGTATCGGTTTGCCCAACAAAGTGCATGTATTTTGGAGATTTAGACGATCCGAATAGTGAAGTTTCTAAGCAAGTAGCTTCTCGCAAATGGAAAGTATTAGCTCCTGAAGCAGGAACGAGCCCTCAGATATTTTATATGTCTTAGACTTGATCGTTCACTTTTATTCATTATTTTTTGAAGATAAAAAAACAGACGAAGTCTGAAAACGACCTTTAATAAGGTCTAAACTTAAAAATACTTATTAATTATGTATGAAGAATTAATCACCAGTGGCCGGATGAATATAAATATAGATCCGGTATTGCATGTGTGGCACTGGCAAATTCCGCTTTATCTATTTTTAGGCGGATTAGCCGCAGGAATATTATTTTTTGCTGCATTAAATGTAATTAATGGAAACGAAAATAAATATTCGACCGCAGTGAAAACAGCACCAATACTTGTTCCAGCAGCAATCGTATTGGGACTAATTGCACTAATGCTCGATTTGAAGCACCCCGTATATGCTTGGCAATTGTACATGACGATTCGTTTCGATTCGCCTATGTCGTGGGGCGCATGGACACTTATGGCAATAACGCCTCTTTCTATTATTTGGATTGCTATTTATATTAAAGAACTCATGCCCAAAATTGATTTGGAGGACGGATTTATTGGAAAAACACTCAAGCTGATCTTGAAACAAACTAATGGAGAAGTTAATTGGGATTGGAAATATAAATTCTTGTCAGACTTTGAAAAATATGCCTATAAACAACGAAAAGGTTTAGCATGGATAGTCCTTGTATTAGCCACTATTCTTGGAGTATACACGGGTATATTACTCTCTGCATTTAATGCACGTCCATTATGGAATACATCGATATTAGGTCCGCTGTTTTTAGTATCAGGATTATCTACAGGAGCAGCCACCATTATGTGGATGTCCGACAATCATGCAGAAAAACTACTATTCAGTAAAATAGACGTTGCTTTAATTATTGTAGAATTATTCTTTATCATACACTTATTTATGGGATTTTTGGCAGGACCAACCGTACAGATCGATTCTGCACAATTATTCTTTGGCGGAGAATTTACGGTAGCATTTTGGGGATTTTTAGTTATTATAGGCTTAATATTCCCTTTGATATTGGAAGTTTTAGAGTTAAGAGGCTTTCATATTCCGATAGCCGTACCAGCGGTATTGATACTTTTTGGTGGCGTGCTTTTCCGTTTCATTATGGTCGAAGCAGGACAAATAACTCGTTATCTTTATTAAAAACAGTATAATAAAATGGAAACAACAAAAAAGAAATATATGAATCCTTACCTAGCAGGCTTTTTGCTAGGTTTGGTAATATTAGCATCGTTTTTCTTGTCGGGACAAGGTCTTGGTGCAAGTGGTGCTCCGAAACGATTGATTGTAGCAGCGGTACATGCTATAGCTCCTGCTTTTACTGAAAATCAAGGCTTCTTTGCACATTATTTAGCAAATGGTAATCCATTAAACAATTGGCTTGTTTTTATGGTTTTAGGAATTGTTGTAGGAGGATTTTTCTCTGGTGCAATTGGCGGGCGGTTGAAATTAAAAATCGATCATTCTCCAAAAATAACTTCCTCTTCACGCTTATGGATGGCAGGTATTGGTGGTGCAATTTTCGGATTAGGATCGGCATTCGGACGTGGGTGTACTAGTGGTGCAGCCCTTTCGGCTATGTCAAGTTTCTCGCTTTCGGGATACATTACAGTTATTGTTATTTTCGGAACAGGTTTTCTTGTTGCTGGATTATTTAAGAAATTTTGGATTTAAAAATATAAAAATATGGGACCTTTAATTAAATTAGGTGCAATAGATGCAGGATGGGAACTCTTGATTGCATTATTGATAGGGATCGCATTCGGATTTGTGTTAGAACAAGCAGGCTTTTCTTCTTCACGAAAGTTAGTCGGGCTGTTTTATGGATACGATTTTGTTGTGCTCAAAGTCTTTTTCACAGGAGCAATAGTGGCAGCAATCGGGCTGGTATTCTTTAATTATTTTGGATGGATTAATTTAGATAGAATATTTGTCAATCCAACTTATTTATGGCCAACACTTGTCGGAAGCGCATTAATGGGGCTTGGCTTTGTTGTGGGTGGATTCTGTCCTGGAACAAGCGCATGTGCTGCGGCTATCGGCAAAATAGACGCAATGGTATTTCTTGGTGGTATCTTTATCGGAATAATGATTTTCGCTTTCGGGTATCCGCTGTTTGAAGAGTTTTACAAATCAGGCGCACAAGGTAGAGTACTTGTACACGAATACTTAGGTATATCCAGAGGCTTATTCTTGTTTATTCTTACAACAGTGGCTTTGGGGATATTCTGGCTGTCTGTTGGTGTTCAAAGAAAAAATCATCATAAAAACTTAAAATACTAATATCGATGGAAGAAAAAATAATTAAACAAAGGAAAAAAAGATATGTTTTCCTAACAGTCTTGCTTTTAGCTATTGTGTTTATCACCATCTTTATTCCTGAAAAACAAAATAGAGAACAGATTGAGCCAGAAGAATTGTTGGCAGAATTAAAAGACGAAACTCGCTTTTTTACAACTGACGAAATTGCCGAGAAAATAATCATGGAAGATCCTTCTTTACAATTGATTGATGTACGCTCGCCAGAAGAATTTGAGCAATACGGGCTACCTGGAGCAATTAATATTCCTATAGAAAATATTTTGGATACTGAATGGACAGAATCCTTAAACCAAGATATAAAAACGAATGTATTCTATTCTAACGGAACAATTTATTCGAGTCAAGCATGGCTTATTATTCGCCGATTGAATTATAAAAATTCGTATGTTCTCAAAGGAGGTTTGAACGAATGGTTTTCGACTATCATTATGCCAAAAGCCCCTTCTAGCGTAGAGGATGACCATGCAATGGACGTGTATCAATTCAGAAAAGGTGCAAGCCTGTTTTTTGGAGGTGCAAAAGGTGCGGTATCGGATGATACGAATGAAACACCAAAGCAAGTAGCACCTGTTAAGAAAAAAGCAAATCATGAAGAAGAAGAAGGTGGCTGCTAAAGACAAATAAGCACTTTGTGCTAGTTTATGTTGCTTACACACTACGATGATGATTGTAGATTTATGATTGACTAAGACCTGATTTTTAAGAACGAAGTTAAAATTATTTATTTATTTTTAATTATGTATCTTGCTGAATCGTCGGGATTTACATAATTGCGTATGCAACATCAAAAAGAGGCTTATTTTTAAAAAAAGAACAGATTAATCATTAAAAAAAAGAAAACATGTCGCAAGATTATATAGAATATAAACAGTTATCAGCAAAACTTCCGACGGCTGCTATTATTTTTGTAGCCATTATTATTTTGGGTTTTGTTTTTATGAAACACCCAAATTATGAGTACCGTTTGAGTATAGAAGAAACGCTCGAAGAAGTGATTAAGCTTGAAGACGCAATGGGACCAGACCAAATCGTGTCTATTTATTTGAATAATGACTCATTGTATCGCTTTATCGATCTTCGTACACCTTTTGAATTTGCAAAAGATCATATCGAAGGAGCAATAAATATTCCTGATAATAATTTATTAGCCGAAGAATATAAAGAAATCTTAAACCAAGACGATCGTATCAATATTCTGTATCACGAAGATCACATCAAAGCGTGTGGCCCGTGGATGATATTGATGCAATTGGGGTACAAAAACAACAAGGTGCTAAAAGGCGGGTTTGTATATTTCAAAGCTCATTTGGTTGATGAATTTTCGCCACTTAGCGGAAAATATAAAAATGAGCAAGCATTGTTTGATTATGCTGAAGTAATTAAAGTAACTAAAGGCATTCAGCTTTCAGGATCGGCAACGAACGATACCGAAACAAAAACAGTTACACCTGTTGTGAAGAAAAAAGCTAAGGCTGAGGAAGAAGAAGGTGGATGTTAGGTCTTTGACCTAATTTTGATGTTACTTACGCAATTCTGTAAATTCCAAAAAAATAGTGAAGTCAGGAATTGTAAATGTCCGATTAATTTTGTTATCTCATTTACTTGAGACCTTACTTATTAAAGAATAAATTAGATTTCAACAACTTACAATATTTAAATAGATGAAAAAGATACATATTTTATCCATATTATTTCTTACTGCATTGTTTTTCACGACGGCTTGTGATACCAATGATGTAAAAAATAAAGAAGAAATAGTTAAAGCAACAGCGGAGAATGTTGATGAATCCGATTTGCTATTAACGTATATCGAAAACTCAGGCGACTTTATGAATAGTCCGAAAGTTCCTGCACTAATTCCAGCAACAGAAGTGAAGCAAAACTTAGCAAATTACTTAGTGATCGATTTGCGTCCACAATTCGCTTATCTGAATGGGCATATTGATGGTGCTGTGAATATAAAACTAGCCGATTTGTATAGCTATTTGCGCTATACTGTGCCAACAAACCATTATGAGAAAATAGTACTCGTATGCCATTCTGGACAAACGGCAAGTTATGCGACATCATTATTTCGTATCATTGGGTTTGGCAACGTGTATGCAATGAAATGGGGAATGAGCTCATGGAACAAAAGTTTGGCGGCAGAAAAATGGTCGGCAAAAGTATCCAATAAATTTGGTAATCAGTTGGAAACAAAAGGAAATGCGAAAAATGCCAAAGGAGCGGTATACCCTATTTTGAATACAGGTGAAACGTCAGGTTATGCCATTGCCTTGCAACAAGCAGATACTTTACTTACACAAGGTTTTAACAAAGCGATGGTGAAAGCAGATGACGTGATGGCTAATCCTGAAAAATATTATATCATTAATTACTGGCCTATCGATCAGTATGTTTTGGGACATCTGCCAGGTGCGGTACAGTATCAACCAAAAAAATCGTTGAAACGTGAAGCAAGTCTTGCCAGTTTACCAACGGATAAGCCGATCGTAGTATATTGCTACACAGGGCAACATAGTGCATTTGCTACGGCTTATTTACGCATGTTGGGATACGATGCTTATTCGCTTTCGTATGGTGCTAACAGCTTTATGCATGGTGTGATGAAAAGTAAAATAGGGCATGCCTTTGACCCTGCAACAGAAGTACAAAGCTTTGAACTTACCGAAGGCGAATTGCCTAGCAAAAAGGTAGCAGTAGCTCAAGAAAGTACGGAAGAGAAAGTTCCAACAGCTGCTCCTGTGGTTAAGAAAAAAGCAAAAGTAGAAGAAGAGGAAGGTGGATGCTAAGATCTTAGACCTAATTTAATATTGCTTATGCACATATGCTAAAGTATTGTAATCAATGATTTAGTATAAGTGCATAAACGATATTAAATGGCTGAGAGTACTTGATTTCAATATAAGACTGTAAACGTATGGCTCACCATCATCACCATCATCACCATGTAAATGGGCGTAAACTGGCATATTCCATCATTTTGAATATCGCTATATCTGTTGCACAACTTATCGGCGGAATCGTGTCTGGAAGCATGGCTTTGATTACCGATTCTATACATAATTTTAGCGATGTGTTGTCGTTAATAATTAGTTATATTGCCAATAAACTTTCCCAAAGAACTCCGACCGTAGACTTTACTTTTGGCTATAAACGTTCCGAAATAATTGCAGCATTTGTTAATTCAGCCAGCTTGATTGTGATAGCCATCATTATTGTGGTGGAAGCCATCGAACGGTTTGCCGATCAACAAGTTATACAAGCGGATTTGGTAATTTGGCTTGCCATTGCTAGTATTCTAGTGAATGGACTAAGCGTGCTTTTTATTCAAAAGGATGCAAAGAAGAATATGAATATGAAATCGGCTTATTTGCATTTATTTTCGGACATGCTGACTTCTATTGCTGTTTTGATTGGAGGATTATCCATGAAATTCTTCCACTGGTATCAAATAGACACCATCTTTTCACTTGCCATAGCTATATATTTATTGTACATGAGTTGGGATATTTTCAAAAACTCACTGAAGATATTAATGCAATTTACTCCTGAAAGGATAGACATAACCATCATATCAAAAGAGATAGAGACCATTGCAGGTATAAAAAATATTCATCATGTGCATGTTTGGCAAATCAATGAACATGATATTATCTTTGAAGCCCACATCGATATGAAAACAGATATTAAAATATCGGAATTTGAAAAAATATTAGATCAAATAGAAGAGATACTTAATAATCATCATGTTTTTCATTTTAATATACAGCCTGAGTTTACAAAAAAAGATAACAAACAGATGATTGCTCATGCTAAGAAACCTAAATTAAGCAATGTGTAATAGTTGTGCTTGATAATTTATTCATTTTTGTGAGATAAATCGCTGATTTCTTGTGTTATTAGTCCTGTTTTTCTTGTATTTGCTCTATTGGAATATCTGCTTGTTCCATTATTTTAGCACTATTTATAAATCAATGGTTTGTTAAGTTTCTGTATATATATGATTTACAGAGAATTGAAAAGCATTATTTGTTTAAAATAAGTCGTTGAAAATCTGTGTTTTAATTTATAATTCATATTTCATAATTTAACGAAGTATTGTAAATACTTGCTTTATTCTAAGACTTGGTCTTTCGAGTTTAATAATTTATCATATTTTTGTTTTATTCTCTATTGTCTCCTTTTTTCATTATTCTTTTGCTTTTGGTAATAAGTAGAAGACCTTCCGAAGTAAAAAATAGTGTCTTAATTTTCAACTATACACATTCCAATGTCTACTATTAAAAAATAATTATTGTTTTTTGTAGAAGCTTTCTTTTATTCATAAAAATGTTTTATAACACAATAAAATGTATTGCGCAAGTATTTGATGGTTATGTTCTATGTAAAACAATTTTTTTCAATAAAAAGAGATAAATAGACAATTTAGGTGTGTTTTTTTAGATGATAAAAAGAAGAAAATTACTGTTTATGATTTTCAATTAGAATAACAAAAGCCTAAAAAAAAATAGAAATTAAAGGATGGTACATATAATAATTTTGTATCTTTGATGCATGTTATTTATTTTTGGACATTTTTTGATAAATTATCAATGTAAATCAGTAAGTTACGCCTAGATACGTACAATTACATTAAGCAGTGTAATAAATCGTTAAAACATAGCTATATAAATGAGCAAAAATAATAAAATAGACGAAGTTTGAACTTATACTGAAATGTTATCATAATTATGAATAAAAATAAACAAAAAATAATTCATTTTCTAAATAACAATTATAACAGTAATTCAGTATACAAGATTTACACTAAATTTTAGCAACTTACTAATTATAAGCCCATGACACAAAAAATAATATCCCCACTCTTGTTTGCACTGTTATTTATTGCAAGTAATACTTTTCTTCAAGCACAAATAGTAAGCCCGCAGATAAACGATAAGCAGGAAACACAAGGAACTACTCCTAAATTAAGCATGACAAGAACTAATGTTCCCGATCCGCCAGTATGTGCCAGCTCGCATCAAGAAACGGTTGTGTTTAAAGACGAAGGTGGCATGACAGATGCTACGGAGGTGGTACTCAATTTTGGAGATGGATCGGCAAGTGAAACAAAAACATGGTTGGAAATCAAAAATGCAAACTACACAATAACGCATCCATACACGAAAACGAGCTGTGGCAACACCGCCACATGGAGTCCTGATCCGAATACTGAAATTGTATTATGTGAAAACTGTTTTGTGATCAGCGCAACCGTTAAAAATACCGACGGAGCAAGCATTGCATTAGCATCACCACTAGATGTACGAGTGAAAAATACAGCCGAAACGAAATTTTCTTTTCTGAACGATGATATTTTATTGGAGAATGGAATTTATTATGCCTGCGACTCGGTTTATGACATAGCAAATGAATCACTAGCAGCAGCCAATATGGTGAAAGGAGCTATTGAATACGAATGTAATCGAGAAACTGATGTGAGTTGGACAATTGTAAAAGTAGACGATGGCTCTACTGTTTATTCCAAAAATTACACACATTTAGATACCGATTTACCTCAAGACTCGTGTGTTGATGTACAAACGGTAGAAATATTGGATCGTGGTACTTATGAAATAACCCTAACACAAGGTAATGCCGAATGCGGAACAAATAGTATAACAAAAACCTTAGAAGTGCAATTTCCACCAGAAGTAGAATTTACGATATTGGATAGCATCACGTGCTACCCTAGCAACTTCTTTTTTATTAATGAATCGACAGCAGAAGTAGAGAAATTTGTTTGGGATTTTGGTGATGGCAGTATTTCTGATACCATTGCAGCCAAGGAAGACAGTGAACATTACTATACCGATGGCGGCGAATACACCATCGTACTGCATGGTAAAAATAAAGTGTGCTGGAACTCCAAAGATACCTTGATTATACTCGAAAGATTGTGTCAAGACTTGTACGTGCCAAATGCTTTTATTCCTGAAAGCGACCAAGAACTGTTTCGGTATTTTAAGCCAGTGGCGCAAAATTTAGTAGAATACCGAATGGAAATATACAACGTACAAGGGCGCAGGTTATGGGTATCCGAAGAGGTGCGTGCAGGAATGCCCGTAGAAGGATGGGACGGAACATTTGATGGCAAACCATGCGTGCAAGGTACTTACATCTGGAAAATCTTTGCCAAAATAGACGATGGCACGCCAGGCGGCAGAGTATGGGAAGGGCAATTGGATAAAACCGACAAAAAACGACCAGTAGGTACGCTCACACTTATTCGGTAATGTACTGATTGTGCGCTTATTATGTAATTAATAATTAGATACAAAGTAAGTGTGTAGACAAAATTAAGCTAGTATTTATTTTTCGATAAATCACTGATAATGAAAATTTTTTCACAAGTGCGGAAGCTACATCAAAAAGGTAGAAGACCTTAAGAGACTTGAATAATGAAAAAAACAATAAAAAAGGGAAGTTCTGATTTCAAAACAATTATTGAAGACAATGGTTATTTTGTTGATAAAACCATGTTGATAAAAGATTTCATGGACAATAGCAGTTACTCACTGTTGATCCCTCGCCCAAAACGTTTTGGAAAAACACTAAATTTGTCAATGATTGAATATTTTTTTGATATTCAAAAATCGGAAAATGCAAAACTGTTATCTGAATTTAAAATAGCAAATGAAAAAGATTTTTGTGAAAAACATCAAAATAAATATCAGTAATAAATATTTCGTTAAAAAGTATCAAAGAAACAAATTGGGATAAATGCTTAGATAAATTTAAAAGTTTAGTTTCTAAATTATATAACGAGTACACGTATGTATTAAAGTCTGATAAATTAGAAAAATCAGAGTCATTGAAATAGGTGTGAAAAAACAACATCCAAGATTTAATAGAAAGGAAAAAAGATTGATAAAGAATTAAAAGAAAATTTCATTTTTCAGGATACCTTAAGTTATTTTGATACCGCAAAAAAACAAACAAGGAAACCAATGAGACTATAATTACACACGAACAAATTTATCATGTTTATACACTTGGTTTGCTTACGATTTTGAGTGATGATTATATCATAAAATCAAATAGAGAAAGTAAATATGGAAGATACGATATTCTATTAATTCCGCATGATAAAACAAAAAATGGCGTTGTAATGGAACTAAAATAGATTGAAAAATAAACGAACAAAAGGACAAATTTAAAGACCGTGTAAATCAAGCAATAAAAACAGCGTTGAATCAAATAGAAACTAACGAATATTATACAGAATTAATCATTAACAAAATAAATATTGAAAATATAATTAAACTAGCAATAGTTTTTGCAGGCAAAAAGCCGTATATTAATCCCGAATAAGGTCTTTACCTAATCTAATGTTGCTTATACACTTGTGTAAAATCATTATAATAAATG
Source organism: Bacteroidales bacterium (assembly GCA_029942205.1). Lineage (GTDB taxonomy): Bacteria > Bacteroidota > Bacteroidia > Bacteroidales > JAOZTL01 > JAOZTL01. The sequence goes on from JAOZTL010000013.1 coordinate 12,834, forward strand.
ACTTATCGATAAATGAAAATGAATAAAAACCTCATAAAACAGACTAAAGTGAGAAGAACTTTTCTGTACCTAAGTATTTTTATTTTTGCATGGAGCACACTTTTTGTGTCGTGCAAAAAAGACGAAGAACCGTTAGGCGATCATGATATTTGGTTGCCCAAAGCAGAATTTCCTAGTATGCCTCGCACAGGAGCAGTTACATTTACAATCGGCGATAAGGCATATTTCGGATTGGGCGAAAATATTATTTACTTTTCCGACTTTTGGGAATACGATTCTACCAACGATTACTGGACTCAAGTAGAAGATTTCCCTGGAACGCAGCGCAAAAATGCTACGGGATTTTCGATAACCAGCAAGGGGTACGTGGGGCTAGGTAGCTATTTTTTGAGTAGAACAGGTAATTCTACTTACTTCAAAGATTTTTGGATTTATGATACTGCCACCAACACATGGAGCGAGTCGTTTGAATTTACAGGAGCTGCACGTGAAAACGCCATCGCTTTTGTGGTAAACGATCGAGCTTTCCTTGGAACAGGAAATGGCGAGAACGATACACTTTTTAATGATATTTGGGAACACAACGCAACGACAAGCACATGGTTGGTACGTTCTATTCTGCCTAGCGATCGCCGCACCAAAGCCGTTGCTTTTGTGGTTAAAGAAAATGGCTATGTCGCTACTGGTAAAGCCGAGAATTACTTAACCCTAAACGACCTATGGCAATACAACGTGGCAGAAAACTCGTGGGACAAAAAAGCAAACTTTCCTCCTGGTTCTCGTACAGGTGCTGTCGGTTTCAGTATCGACACGCTTGGCTATGTAGGCACTGGATGGGACAATGGCAATATTTATAACGATTTTTGGCAATACAATGCTGCTAGTAATTTATGGACAGAAATGCGCCCCTTCGAGGGTGGTGCAATTATGAACTCGTACAGCTTTACTATTGGCGATAGAGGATTTATGGGAATGGGATACTCCTACTTTAATTTTTGGGAATATGTACCATAGGTCGAAGCAATTATACTTATACGTAAACAATATCAAAAAAGGTCGAAGACTTTAACCGAACAAAAGTAAACCAATAACCGATGATAAAACGAATAAATAAGCCCCATAACAAAAGCATCCGTATCTTACTTGTGTTTTTCTTGATTGTACACATTCAAAGTACGACTTATGCTCAAGATCCTTTTTTTACGCAAAGCTTTGCAACGCCACTGTATGCCAATCCCGCACTTACAGGTAGTAAGAATTTGTTACGAATCAGTTACGATACTCGTTACCAGTGGGTTTCGGCGATAAGCAAATTAAACACAAATAGTGTTTCTGCCGACATGTCTTTTGAGCGTTTGGGCGTAGGCTTTTCGGCAATGTACGACAAACGATCGGTCGCTTTCACTAATTCCAATGTAGGCGTATCGGCAGCCTATCAGTTTGGCGACATAAAGAAAATAATTATACGTCCAGGAGTTAAATTTGATTTTCAGCATCGTGGAATGGATTGGGACGATTTGATTTTTATCGATCAGCTCACGCCACAGTCGGGGCTTATCGTAAACAATTCGCAAGCATACCAAGAATCTGCAAATATCAATATTTTTGATATGAGCGCAGGTGTAGTTAGTCAAATCCCGATCAATGTACATGCTCCGCAACCAAACTGGATCGACTTAGGAATCTCGGTGCAGCATATCAATAAAAATGATTTGTCGTACATCGGGATTACCGAAAATATTTATCCACAACGCTATACACTGCATGGGGGCTACTTGATGCACCTCAACCAAAAGGATTCGAGTAGAGTAAAACATCAAACCAAAATAAAGCTATACCCTAATTTTAAAATAGAACGCTATGCGAGCAGTGGCATATCCGAATTGCGCTTGATGGCTTCACGCACGTGGGCGGTTATCGGTGCTGGTGCTCGAATGAATAGCCTCTTTTTTATGCCTCGCAATACCACGCAAATACTCGGTATGGTAGGCTTTGAGTTTAATTACGGGCGATACATCAGCTCGATGCTTAGTTACAGTATCGATTGGGGTGTGGGGGGATTAAGCAATTCCATCGGTACGAAGTTTATGACACACGAAATATCGCTCAATATTCTGTTTTCGCCTAGACGCAAAAAAGACTGTCCCGAGAATTTACAAAAAAACGAACGATGGTTTGATAAAGATAAGCTACAACGCCGTTTCGAGAATGAATGCCCACCAGGGCGTTTCCCTCGCATGCACAGTAGCACCATGTTACCGATTTATTATCCATACAGTTTGCCTGCTTACAATTAAGGTCTTTTGACCTATCTGATGTGGCTTATGTATTTCTGTAATATCAATTAAATCAGTAATATACAAACAATTCCGTTCCCTTATTTATTATATAAATTAAATTCCATGAAACGCATTTTCCCTATATTTATCCTACTATTTTTTACGACGATCAGTTTTTCGCAACAAATCGAATGGGCTTACAAAGTGGATTCGGCTTCGTCGGAGTACCACTCGCAGATGCATGGTGCTAGCGAAATACTTGGTGTGCCTAATGTAGACATGAGAGGGCGTAGCAGTAGCTATGCTTGGGCGGTAGAGCCGAATAGCATTAATCAAGAAGGCGTAGGTACGGCTTTTATCGAAGTCAGTTTTGAGAATACTATCAAAGCCCAACAAGTAGCCATTTTCGAGAGCTTTCACCCTGGTGCAGTAGCCGAGGTGTTTATTAAGATCAGGTCGGAGTATCGTGGGCAAGTTGCCGATGAGCATTGGGAAAGTGTGTATTTGGACAAAGGCATTGCTGCACGGTCGAGTTATCACAATTATTCGCCAAAAGGTGCATCGTCGTTTCAAAGCATTAAGGATACGCTAGGGAGTGTGAAACGGCATAAATCGTTGCAGGATTTCAAAAATAGCGAATTGAAGGGATTAAACAAAATCTTGGATTTTTTTAAACTAAATCCAGTGTATGTTTCCGAAGGAGCAAATGTATTAAGTGTTACCTTTGATATGAAAACGGTGGTTGCCGTGCGTGTGGTGATGAACGTGTATGCCATTGATGGATGGAATGAGCTGGATGCTATCGGGATAAGTACCGATACGGTGGCTATCGTGCGCCCAAATGTAAGTGTGGCGCGCAATGTGGTTAATGCTAAAACACGAAGCAACATGGGGTACTTGCTGAA
>JAOZTL010000014.1 GCA_029942205.1 Bacteroidales bacterium
TCAAATATAAGCATTATTTTTAACTTTAGAGGGATTAAGCGGACAAGCATAAAATAAAATAAAAAAAGAGGCTGCCTTTTCAGACAGCCTCCGTGGTTAATAACTATTCCTTAGGCTCTTTTTTTGAGCGTTTAGGCTTTTTAGCAGAAGTTTTATCTGCTACGGAAATCTCTTCTTTAGGTGGGCTTTCGTCCACTGGCGGAAGATATTCCTGTTTATTACTCTTTTCTAACTCTTCAGAAGCTTTTTCTTCCGTATCAGAATCTATCTCTGCATCTTTTTTCGAGAATAATCTCCCTTCTTTATACAAAAACTGCTCAACTAAGTAGTTGATACCTTCTTTGTCTATCTTCCGGGTACTCAAGATAAGCTCGTCGCCGAACTGATTCTTGATTTTCACCTCACTATTGAAGCTTTGTACATACAATGCCAAAACATCAACCAGCTTTGATAGAGGAACAACCGCTGCTGTAACAAGTGCTGTTACCGACGCCATGAGTGTTCCAATTCCCATTTGTCCTTTTTCATGATCGGCTCTGTCAATTTCTAATTCTTCCAAACCGTCAATCTGTGCTCTTAACAAATATTCCTTAAAATGGATAATCTGTTTTTCAGCACCTTCGTTTAGTAATTCAATTTGTAATTTCATAATATTTAAATTTTTAGTTCGATGCAAATATAGCTATAAAACATTTAAAAACCAAATTTATTTTGATATTTTTTCATAAAAAGATGATTTTAATACTTTTTTATCTATAAAATGAGTGATTTAAACACTAAAATAAATATTATTATTCTTTAGTTATTTTTTATTATTGACATTGAATTTATAACTGTGTTTTATTGATAAAAAGTATTTTTACCAATAGAAAAAAACAAAAAAAACTGCATCTTTTTATAAAAAAAAGGATGCAGTTTTTGAGAATAAAAAAAAGAAGAAAGCTATTTTACAGCAATACTTTCAATTTCTATTAATACGCCTAGTGGAAGTTCTTTGACAGCAAATGCAGCTCTGGCAGGCTGATTTTCGGGGTAATATTTTCCGTATACTTCGTTCATTCTCTGGAAGTTAGCCATATCTGAAAGCAAACAGGTTGATTTTACAACGTTTGAAAAATCGTATCCAGCTTCGTTCAGAATTGCTTGGATATTTTGCATGACCTGTTCGGTTTGTTCCGTAATTCCGCCTTCAACTATTTTGCCTGTTGATGAATTCATCGGCACTTGTCCTGATACATAAAGAGTTCCATTTGCTTCCACTGCTTGACTGTATGGTCCAAGAGCTGCTGGAGCATTCGATGTGTTAATTATTTTTTTCATTTTAGATAAAATTAATGTTAAATGATTAGAATTATTTTTTTTGTTAAAATTAGGCTTTTTTTTGCAAAAAACAGGAAAAAAAGGTGTAATTTTATTTTACAAAAATCTCAAAAACGTCATTTTTGAGATTTGTTTTGCAAAAGGAAGAGCATTTTTTGTGGGTATTTTTTTGTAATTTTTTATTATAAACAGCTGTTAAAAAACAATTATTTAGTTGTTCTTCAATAAATTATTGACTAAGAGTATACGAAATATTAAATAGAACGAAGTGTTTATTTTATATTTCCATAGAAAAATTTTGATCGACACAGCATTATTTGTAACGAATGTGATTATGAAGATTTCATTGCTTTGTATAGTACACTTTGTATTTTTGAACGAACATTCATTTTTATCAATTTTCGATTTTCAGCATTTGGATGTATTCTGTTGGATAAAAAGATGAAAACTAAGTCGTAATTTGGATCCACCCATGCAATTGTGCCAGTAAAACCAGTATGACCGAAGCTGTTTTTTGATGCTTGAGCAGCGATAGCTCTAGTAGGAGTGGGGGCAGGTCTGTCGAATCCCAGTCCACGCCTGTTACCTGAGCTACAATAATGACAGGAAGTAAAATAGGAAAATAAATTGGAATTAAAGTATTTTTTACCGCCATATGAGCCTTTTTGTAAGTACATTTGCATTAGTTTAGCCAAATCGTTTGCGTTAGAAAACAATCCAGCATGCCCACCTACACCTCCCATCATGGCTGCTCCATAGTCGTGTACATAGCCTTGTAGCAGTTGTTTGCGGAATTTCAGGTCGTTTTCTGTTGGGACAATTCTGTTTGAAGAAAAAGCCTCTAATGGATTGTAACCTAGAGTAGTAGCTCCTAAAGAAGCATAGAAGTTCTGTTTTGTATATTCATCCAGCGGTTGTTTACTTATTTTTTCGATCATTTTCATAAACAGAAGAAAACCTAAGTCGCTGTATCTGTATCGTTTACGTGAACGCAGTTTGGTGTCATAAATTTTTTGGTACATTGAATCTACGTAGCTATTATTCATGTAGATATTATTTGCAACTTTAAGTGAGAAATGGGATGTTTTGCTTGAATTATAAATGGCAGTATCTAATTTATATGGATAATTATTATTAAATGTTTTAATATAAAAAGGAATCCATGACTGTAAGCGTGCCTGGTGAGTCAAAATATCTTTTATGAATAGGTTCTTTTTATTTGTAGAATCGAGTTCAGGCAGGTAAAAGGATAATTTTTTACGTAAATCAATTTTTTTTTGATCGGTGAGTTTAATGATGCTTGGGAGTGTGGCGGCTATTTTTGTGATGGATGCCAAATCGTACAAATCGGTTGTTTGTACAGGCACTTCTTTTTTATACGTGTGATAGCCAAATGCTTTGTGATAAAAGACGATTCCGTTTTTCATTGCTAAAATTTGACATCCAGGAGTCGCATGCTTATCAATGGCACTAATTGCTATTGAATCGATTCTTTTTAATTCTAGTTCGTTCATATCCACCTCTTTTGGAGTTGCATATTTTATTCGTATCGATTTGTCGAAATAGCCCGAATAAACGGGAAAATCGCCTGCACTAACAGGCAGTAGCCCATTTGCAGCAATTCCTCCAAACAGGAGTTGTGCCGAAAAATCCTGTGTTAGTTTTGTGTTTTGATAGGACATTACTACCGATTTTATTTTTTTTGTATCGAAAAAAGATAAAATGTATGGATTTGCAAAAATATCTAGAATAACAGACTTTTTATTGGCTAAATTAGTAATAAAATTAATCGCTTTACTGTTTGCACCAAAGGATGGTGGTCTTTGGCTATTGGTGTGATAGCTTACTATAATCAGATCATAACCAGTTAGTTGATTGTTTAATGCTTGAAATTGTGTGGTACTTGCATTTTTATTTATAGAAAAATGTTTTACTTTTGTATACAAAGACAATGTTTTTTGAAATTTAGTTTTTGCTCCGTAGCCAATAGAAATGGAGGCAATATTGAGGGTGTCTAAATTTTTAATCGGAACTAGTTCATTTTCATTTTTCAATAAGCTAAGTGAGCCTTCAATTAATTTTTGATTTACCAGTTTGGCGGTAGAATTATTGAGATCACGGGCAATATTTTTTAAATCGATTGGTTTATAGTTACTTAATCCCACCCAATACTTTGCAAGTAGTATTTTTTTACAGCTTTCGTTAATGCGTTCGATGGATATTTCACCCGCTTCTATGGCATTTTTAATTGCTTTTATGCCTTCAGAAACACTTTTCGACATTAAAAGTATGTCGGCACCAGCTTTTAGTGCCTCTATATCAACTGCCGATGAGTTTTTATTTGCGCTAACTCCTTTCATTCCAAGGGCATCCGTAAAAACCAAGCCTTTGAAGTTCAGCTCCTTTTTTAGTAGATCACTGACAATTTTAGGCGAAATACTGGACGCTATGTTTGGAGTAGAATCCAATGCAGGAATATTTAAATGAGCAACCATTATGGCAGCTAATCCCCCGTCAATAAGCCTTTTGAATGGTTCAATTTCGATGGAGTCTAGTCTGCTTCTATTATGTCTGATTATGGGTAAGGTTTTATGCGAATCCGTATCCGTATCGCCATGTCCAGGAAAATGTTTTGCTGTGGCAATAATTCGATTGTCTTGTAATCCATGCATGTAAGCAAGCCCTTTACTTGCAACATTCATCGGGCGTTCACCAAACGATCGATTGTTAATAACAGGATTTTTAGCATTATTATTAACATCGATGACAGGTGCAAAATTAATATGAACGCCTATTCGCTTGAATTGACGTGCAAATTCAGCTCCCATGTCGTAAATATACTGTTGATTTTGTATTGCACCCAGCATCATTTGTCTCGGATATTTCACAGTACTGTCCAATCGCATGGATAAGCCCCATTCACCATCAATAGCCACTAAAAGAGGTGTTTGCGAGATATTTTGATAATAATTTGTTAGCCGAGCTTGGCGACTCGGACCTCCTTGAAAAAAAATCACTCCTCCTACTTTGTGCTTTTTTATTAATCTAGCTACTTGCTCTTCAAATTCGGGTGTTTTGTTTGAATATGCAGGAATCATGAATAATTGTGCGATTTTTTCTTCTAATGTAAGTGATTGAAAAACAGAATCTACCCATTTCGAATGCTGATTGATAAAAGGGGCTGCTTCGTGCGTTTTGTCTATCGTTGGCCAGTATACTTTTTCGTTAGTGAATGTATCGAAAGCATAAAATAGAACAAAAAAGATACTGATTTTAGATAAAAATAAGATTTGTTTCATCGGTTTGGATTTTGTAAGCTATTGAAATTAAGATGTTTATTGATTTGAGCAATTTGGATTTTATATATTCGTACAAAAGTAATCGAAATTTGTATCAGTAAAAAGTTTGTTGTAAGTATTTTTATAAAAAAAACTAGTATTAAAAATACTAGTTTTTATGGACTTTAATTATTTGATAGCAATAGTTTTACATTAGTGTGTAAGCAACAAAAAGGTCGAAGATCTTAGTTGAAAAATGTTCCATTAGGAAACATTCCTACTTCTCTTTTTATGATTTCATTTCCTGTACTATCAAAAATATATAGAAAACCATTAGATGTCGGATTCGATTCGGTACAATAAATATTTCCTGAAGGAGAAACGTCTAAACCATAAAATTGTTGAGAAATGATTGGATTCGTGCTTATTTGATCTGATTGATAATCAATAGAATATACCCCATTAGCTTCCGCAAAATAAATTATTTTTCCATCAGGACTTGCATCAATTCGCTTAGGACTGAAAAAATCGCCTGTTTGACCGATAATGAACTCTTTTTCAATGGTATAGTTTGTACCATTCATTTTTATTAATTTAGAATCCGTTTCACTTACTGGAGTCCAGTTATCATCGTAAGTTGTTTTTCCTGAGCATAATACCCAAATATTTCCATCGGCATCAGCCGTCAAGTCTATTGTGCCATCTGCTAAAGTTACTGTTTCTAGTAATTCATCCGTATTTGTGTCAATTATACTTACAGTATTGTCATTTCCCCATAATCCGTTGCAAACATAAGCTTTATCATTACTGAGAATTATGTTTTCAGGAGAATTACCAACCGTGATACTTTTTGTTATTCGTTTAGAAACCAGATCAATCACGTGTACTTTTCCAGGAAAACTCCCGTCGGTTAAATATGCTTTACTCTCTGTTATTGTACGAATATAGCGAGGTGCTGTAATATTTTCATGAAGTTCTTTTTCTACAGTAAAAGTATTCATACTTACAAAAATAACTTTTTGTGAGTTATTAACGACAATAAAACCTGTTTCACCACTAGCATCCATTGATTGTGCAATATCGCCTATTGGTAAATTGTTGTTAATGCTTGTATATAAGCCATTTGTTATTATTTCCGATGTTTCGTCATAATGGCTTATTGATGCATTATTATGTCCGAAATTTCCTTCGTTGATGATAAATGCTCCATGTGTAAAGCCATAATCCATAGGTATTTCCATAATATCTTCCTTTTTTTCACATGATGCGATAATTGTTGTCAATAAGATAATTAATAAAGGTTTTAAAATTTGCTGTTTCATAGTTTAGAATTTAGTACTTGATACTTTATTTATATTTAAATTTATTCTTAAATGGATGTAGAATGTTCGAGGCATTGCAGGATAAGATCGAATAGTTTGGAAAAAGTGATTAAAGATATTGTTTACTTCAAATGCGATATTATATTCTCTATTTTTATTTATAATAAAAAAGGAATTATATAGATTTGTAATGTGATATGACTCTAGTTTTTGACTTTCCATGTTTGAGTCGGTCGTAAATCGACTTCCTGTGTATTTGTGATTGATTACAAAATTTATATTTGCATATTTAATGTTGAGTTTACTGTTAAATACATGTTTTGGTATATAACTTAATTGATTCCCAATTGTAAGATCATCAGATAAAAGAGACTCCTGCTTGCTTGCAAGTGTGTATTGGGATGTATTCGTTTGAATAATATTTAATTTATTTATCTTAATTTTAAGGTAAGTATTAAACTCTGTGCCTCTTGTCCATACCTTTTCATAATTAATGGGTCGCCATACTCCATTGTCAGGAATCCATTTTATTTGATTATTTATTCTATTTGTATATAAACTGATATTGAATTTCAGTATTTTAGTTAGACTTTCGTAAGGTTTAAAAGTCATATTAAGATCACTTCCCCAACCATTTTCTGGCAAAATATTCGGATTTCCTCCAGGAATCCAGTATCTTTCATTGAATGTAGGTTTTCTATATTTATTTGCTAAATTACACGAAAATATTAATTTATTTTCAATTAAATTTGTTTTTATGCCTATTGAAAATAGAGGTGTTGTTTTCTTTATCCAATCCCAATTCTGGCGTATGCTCGAAGTGATATTTATTTTTCTTATATTTATTTTTGTTCCAATAATGACTGATGCATTTTTTTCGGTTACGTTTTTATTGTAAGCTGAAACATTGGCTTCCAAGTAGTTGTAAAGTAGAGCAGCATCTAAAATAAACGAATTAGTGGCGTAGTGTCTGAAATTAATTTCGTTTAGCCAGCGAGAGGTTTGTATTTTTGAGTTGATATAAAAATGGTTGTCTTTAGCATTGAGTTTGTCTGTATAGTGTATGAAATCAGACATATACGCTGTTTTAAATTCTATTTTAGATGACGAAAATGTTTTTTGATATTTTAAGTACGCTTTTGAGGTGCTATCTTTTTGATTTTTATTACTTTCGGCATACGAGCCCATTTGCGAAGGAATTTGCTTTTGTTTGAATTGCAGCCAAGTTCCTATTTCTAGTCTATTATTTTTTGGAAATTTAATAAATAGATTTTGAATAAAAATAAAATTTTCGATAGAATTGTGAAATAAGGTATCTGTTGGAGCTCCAAACTTATCGGTGTCTACAAATTCAAAATCGTTGGCAGCATTTAGTTTGTTTATAATTGCCTGATAATGAATCCAGTTATTGCCTGTTTGTAGCGAAAGTAAATGGTTGAAGTATGAAAAAGAACCCATTTTTTCGGAGAAGGAAATTAAAGTTTGCTTTTTCCAACTTGCTCGATTGCTAATGTCGATTGCACCGCCAAAAGTCCCACTACCATAGGTCGTTCCAGAAGCATTTGGGATAATTTCTACTGTTTGATTTGCATACGTTGGGATTAGTGATAAATCGACATCTCCTGAAGTTAATGAATTGATTGGCAGTCCGTTCCAATTGATACTGGTGTGTACAGCACTTGTACCCCTGATGGATATACTCGTTAGGCTGCCTGTACTTCCATACGATTTTATGTTTAATGAACTTGATTTTTCTAGGAGTTCGGATAAGCTATTTCCTGAATTTTGCGCTAAATCAGAAGAATCTATACGAAAAACCTGTTTCGTATCGTTATAAAAAGATTGTCTAGCTGCATGTACTGTGATTTCATGCAATAAAACTTGCTTTTGAGTTGTTTTTTCTTGGGCAAAGGTGAAACAATTCGTAGCAAAAAAGAGTATACCAGTAAAGAATAGTGAATTTCTCAAAATAAAAATTTAGAATGTTTATCCCCGAACATTATGAAAAACTAAGTAGATTGTGGTAGGTCTTCTGACTTACTTTGTGATTTTTAAGCTCCTTCCCATGCCTAGTGCACAGTGGTTTTATGCTTAAAAAATAAAAGCTTACAGCAGCGGGTACTGTTCAGGATTTACACCTGATTCCCTGGTTATCAGATATTTATATATTTATCTGATGACCAAAATCTGAGACAAAACTAAATTATTAAATTCAGATAAACAAAAAAATCAGTAAAAAAAGAAAAAAAAGGCTATCCGTGAGCGAGCAATATTAAATATGTCGAAAATCTTTTATTCATTGATTTTCATGAATATCTTACTCTCTAAATTTGAAATAATAATTTTGAAAACTAAATTGAATATTGTTACTTTAGCAATTAGATAAAAAATGAAATATATGCGACTATTATTTTTAATAAGTGCCTTTTTTGTAGCTCAGATACTTTCTGCGCAAGAATACGATTCTCAGATGAAGAAATTAAGTCAAGTGTTACGTGCAATTGACTATCATTATGTAGACGATACCGACAAAAAAAAGATTGTAGAACAAACAATCATCTCCATGTTGAAAGAGTTAGATCCTCATTCAGTGTATTTTAGTGCAGAGCAGGTTGCTAGAGTAAATGAATCATTACAAGGGAATTTTGAAGGAATAGGAGTTACTTTTAATCTATTAAATGATACTATTTTTATTATTTCGCCAGTGTCGGGAGGTCCTTCCGAGCGAGTTGGGATTCGAGCAAATGACCGTATCGTGAAAATCGAAGGAGAGAATGTCGCAGGAATAAGTATTGATAATCAAGGAGTTCGTACACGGCTTTTGGGGAGAAAAGGAACGATTGTGAATGTGAGTATAAAACGGAAAGGAGAACAAAAATTGCTTGATTTTTCGATAGTTAGAGATGAAATTCCGATTTACAGTTTAGATGCCGCCTACATGGCAAGCGAAGATGTTGGGTATTTAAAATTGAGTCGATTTGCCGCTAAAAGTGTACATGAAGTAGTTACTGCATATTCTTCTTTGCGGTTAAAAGGAGCAAAGAACGTTATTTTAGATTTAAGAAATAATGGAGGTGGATATTTGAATACTGCAATTAATTTAACCGATGAATTATTAGCAGAAAATAAGCTGATTGTTTATACCGAGGGGACAAATATGAAGCGAGCCGAATATACTTCTACCAATCGAGGAATGCTGAAAACAGGGCGTTTGGTTATTTTGGTGGATGAAGGCTCTGCTTCGGCAAGCGAAATATTATCGGGTGCGATACAAGATTGGGATCGAGGACTTATTGTTGGGCGGCGAACTTTTGGTAAAGGATTGGTTCAGAGACCGTTCTCTTTGAATGATGGGTCGATGATTCGACTCACAATTGCTCGTTATTATACTCCTACTGGACGTTTAATACAGAAATCATATGAAAAAGGAGTGGATAGTTATCGAAAAGATATTGTTAATAGGTATAATAATGGAGAATTATTGCATGCCGACAGTATTCATTTTCCCGATTCTTTAAAATATAAAACATTAGTAAACAGTAGAGTTGTATACGGAGGTGGTGGAATAATGCCAGATGTATTTGTACCATTGGATACGGTCGGTTATCCTGATTATTATAGTGAATTATATAGACAAGGTTATGTGAATGATTTTATTTTAGAATTTTTAGATAAAAACAGAATTTCTTTATTAGATAAGTATAGTGATTTTGCTCAATTTGAGACGAACTATAAAATAGACAAAGATTTTTTAAATTTATTTTGGTCTTTTATTGAGCAAAAAATACGCAAAAAAACAGATCATGCAGAAGTAGATGCCGAAGTTTTAAAACAAAAAGTGAAATTTGATGAAATGAAAAAACATCCGATAGATCATATAAAAGCAGTATTAGCCAGAGATTTATGGACAATGAATGAATATTTTCAGATTATAAACAAAGACGATATTACTTTTCAGAAAGCATTGGAAATCATTACAGATGCACAAAAGTACGAAATGAAATTAAAACAGTAAGAAAGAAAAAAAACTTTTTTAGTTTGATTGTCTGCTTATTTACATATTTTTGTCGAAAAAAAATGTGTAATTATTCATGGGAAATTTACTAGAATGTTTCTTGCAAAATTGGTTAGAAATCATTGCATCAATAACAGGTTTTTTGTATATTTATTTTTCAATTAGACAGAATATTTTATTATGGCTTTTTGGAATAATTACATCATTTTTGTATTTATTTGTGTTTTTTCAAGCTAAATTTTATGCAGACATGAGCTTGCAAGTTTATTATGTCGTAATAAGTGTTTATGGCTGGTATTATTGGGGAAAAGACAGGCAAGGGACAGAAAATAGACTTGGCATAGCGACATTAGATTTAAGAGTTTTAAGTATTTTAGTTGTAATTTCTAGTATATTATTTTATGCAATATCTTATTTATTAGTTAATTATACGGATTCTCCGTTACCTTATTGGGATTCGTTTACGACATCGATAAGTATTGTTGCAACATGGATGCTTGCCAGAAAATATATTGAGCAATGGATACTTTGGATGATTGTCAATTTTGTATCCATCGGCTTGTATTTATATAAAGATTTGTTTTTTACGGTATTCTTATTTGTCGCTTATTTTATTTTAGCAATTATTGGATATTTTCAATGGAAAAAAGAATTATCTTGAAGTCTCCTATTAAGCAAATAGTGTTAATTGGATCAGAATCGGTGGGAAAAACCAGTTTAGCAAGTTATTTGGCTGCTGAATATAATACCGAATTTTTGCCAGAATATGCCCGTGGGTATATCGAAGGACTTGATCGGACTTATACGTATGATGATGTTGTACATATTGCAAAGAAACAGATTGAATTAGAAAATGAAATTTTGGAAAAAGAGAATGAAATTTTGTTTTTAGATACCGATATGATTATAACGAAAGTTTGGTTTCAAGAAGTTTTTGGGAAAGTGCCAACATTTGTCGAAAACCATATTCGTAATCACACGAAGGATTTTTATTTATTGTTAGACAACGAGTTACCTTGGATTAGAGATGCTGTACGTGAAAATGGAGGCGAAAATAGAACTAAATTATTTCGTATTTATAAGAAGGAATTAGAAAAATATAATTTTAAATATGAAATAATACAAGGACAAGGAAGAGATCGTTATATTCAAGCAAAACGCATTGTTGAAAAATTAAATAGATAATAAATTTCAGTATAGGCTCGTAATTTATTAAATATTTATTACTTTTGCACAAATTTTACTTATAAAATATTTAATGGAATCTGAAAATACATTTTCAAATTTAGGACTTACAGAAGCAACCCTCAAAGTTTTAGAAAAAAAAGGTTTTGAAAAACCAACTCCAATTCAAGAAAAAACAATCCCTATTATTCTAAATACTGATTTGAACTTAATTGGGCAAGCTCAAACAGGAACAGGAAAAACAGCCGCATTTGGTCTACCAGTGATCGAAAAAATAGATAATGGCGGTAATCACGTAAAAGTGTTGATTCTTAGTCCAACAAGAGAATTAGCTATTCAAGTGTCTGACGAAATGAACACATTTGTCGGAAGTCGTAAGCTTCGTGTAGCCACACTTTACGGAGGGGCATCTATCGGAGAACAATTGCGCAGATTAAGGAAAGGTGTCGATATTGTAGTCGGTACACCAGGACGTTTGTTGGATCACATTCGCCGAGGCAGCTTGATGCTAGGCAAACTCGATTTTTTGATTCTCGACGAAGCCGATGAAATGCTCAATATGGGTTTTGTGGAAGATATAGAAGAAATCATGAGCAAAACGCCAGAAAGCAAGCGAACATTGCTTTTTTCGGCAACCATGCCCGAGCAAATCAAACGAATGGTAAAGAAGTACATTCCAGAGTATGAGATGATTGCTGTTAAAAATAAAACACTTACCACAGATCTTACTAGCCAGATTTATTTTGAAGTGCGAAGGACAGAAAAGTTTGATGCCCTTTCTCGAATTATCGATGTCGAACGAGATTTTTATGGAATTGTATTTTGTCGAACACGTTTAGATGTAGATGAAGTAAATGAGAAATTACTATCCCGAGGATATTCGGCAGACGGCTTACATGGAGATATTTCACAAAGTGGTAGAGAAAAAATATATGCAAGATTTAAGAAAAAACGCATAAATATATTAGTAGCAACGGATGTTGCTGCACGAGGTTTGGATGTTCAGGACTTAACGCATGTCATAAATTATTCTATTCCACAAGATCCAGAAGCTTATATTCATCGGATAGGACGTACAGGAAGAGCAGGAAAACAAGGCACAGCGATTACTTTTATTACACCAGGAGAATATCGACAATTTACTCAAATACAGCGAATTGCTAAGACAAAAATAGAAAAGCAAGAACTTCCAAAAGTTGAAGAATTACTTGGAATAAAGAAGGATAGCATTTTGGCTGAATTATCAATTATTTCAGAAAAAGAAGTCGGTGATAATTACCTTAATTTAGCAAGTTCGTTGCTTGAAAATTCTGATCCTCAGATTGTTATTGCTAATTTGATAAAAAAAGCGTATAACGATGAATTGAATGAAAACAACTACCAAGAGTTGGCAAAGAAAAGAAATATAAATGTGGATAAAGCAGGGACTACTCGCTTATTTGTCGGTTTAGGCAAAAAAGATGATATGACACCTCCCAAATTAGTGAAATTTATCCGTGAAAATGTAAAATTAAGAGATTCAAATATCGACAAAGTGCAGGTATTTGATGAGTTTTCGTTTGTAACAGTTCCTTTCAGTGAAGCCGAAGAGTTGCTTCAGATATTTAAGACAAAAGGAAAAGGACGAAAACCTTTAATCGAAAAAGCTCAAAAAACGACAGGAAGAAGTAAACCAAGAGATAAGTCTAATGACAGGTATAAAGACAAGTATAAAGACAAATCAAGAAGTAAATCAAGAGATAGAAGAGATAAATTCAAAAGGTAAGAAAAAGTGGATTCAAAAACATATATAGCAAAAACATTAGCCGGTTTAGAAGAGTTGTTGGCAGAAGAATTGAACGGTATTGGAGCAGAAAATGTGAAAATACTAAATCGAGCAGTCGAGTTTACAGGCGATGATCAAATCATGTTTAAAGCAAACTTGTATTTGCGAACAGCTTTACGAATACTGAAACCAATTTATTCATTCAAAACGGTTGATAGTACTTCTCTTTATCGAGGAGCTCTTAAATTAGATTGGAGCGAGTATTTGTCATTAAATGAAACATTTGTTATTGATGCTGTTGTTAATTCTGAATTTTTTAATCATAGCGGTTATGTCGGACTGAGAGTGAAAGACGCAATTGTCGATCAGTTTCGGAACAAATATGGAAAACGCCCTTCGGTAGATACAAAACGTCCTCATTTAAGAATTAGTGTACATTTATCTTATGATGATTGCACTATTTTGTTAGATACATCAGGCGAACCATTATTCAAAAGAGGCTATCGTTTACATGGAAATTTAGCTCCGATAAATGAAGTATTGGCAGCAGCCATGGTCAAGTTCTCTGGCTGGAAAGGCGACACTCTTTTTATGGATCCCATGTGCGGATCAGGCACGATTGTGATTGAAGCAGCCATGCAAGCATTAGATATTCCAGCAGGAATTTATCGTAATGAATTTGCATTTGAGCGCTGGAAAGACATGGATTTAGCTCCATGGTATGAAATGCTATCTAAGGAAGAAGAACGGCTCGAAAATTTACCTGCATTGAATGTAAAAATAATCGGTTCCGACATTTCTCAAGCAGCAATTGATATTGCAGAAAAAAATGTTGAAAAAGCAGGTTTATCGAAACATATTACGCTTATTGCAAAATCATTCGAGAAAACAATCGCTTTGTCCGAAACAGGCACCATTATAATTAATCCTCCTTATGGAGAGCGGTTAAAGAAAGATTATATAAATTCATTCTATAGTATGATTGGACGTAGACTAAAATTTAAGTTTGAAAATCATAAGGCATGGATTTTGAGTAACAACTTTGATGCAATACATCACATCGGCTTGCATGCCGATTCTAAAAAGATACTTTATAATGGAGCACTAGAATGTAAATTTTTAGAATATTCGATGTATGAAGGAACAAAAAAAATAAAATGAAATAGTTATTTATTTAAAAATAAAATTCATATATTTGTAGATACAATATAGTCGTAATAATATATAGACAAATAGTGGTGTATGTCCTTTAGTTTACAAAACTGGTACGATAAAATGCAGTCTGAAAATGTTCTTTTTGCTCATAAAGGAACAATTACTTCAGATCTAATAACTAACGTGTTAGATACGGTAGAGCATAAATTAGAAGAAGCACACGAAGTTTCAAAAATAAAGCGCAAAGTCTATAATGTGCTAGTTGAAGCATTACAAAATTTGTATCATCATATTGATGTTCCTCCTGATGGAGAATATGACAACCAGTTCGCAATCTTTATTCTCTCCAAAGAAAATCAAGGAGAATATAAAATTTCGACAGGTAATTTTGTGAGAAAAAATAAAACCAAACTCCTCAAAGATCGCTTAGAGCAATTAAATTTTTTGTCAAAAGAAGAATTGAAAGGGCTTTATAAGATGATTTTGAACAACGAAGAATTTTCAGAAAAAGGAGGAGGAGGTTTAGGAATGATTGATATTGCCCGAAAAACAGGGAATAAATTTGGATTTAATTTTCAGAATGTCGATAAGGAATATTTTTTCTTTTCTTTGGATGTTCTTATTAGTAAATAAATTTGTAGCTAACGTCTTAAAAATAATATTGAATGGAGCCTATTTCTATAAAGGGAACGCCTAAAACTCCCGACGTAAATTTTGATTTAGAAGCTGGTTTGGTTGAAATAAAAGGTAGATCAATACCTGAAAATTCAATTGAATTTTATAAACCTTTAGTTGATTGGCTGGAGGCTTATAAAGAAAAACCTCAGAGTAAAACGATTGTTAATATACAATTAGAGTATTTTAATACGAGTTCGTCTAAATGTATCCTAGATGTCTTTAAAAAACTTGAAGAAATTTATGTCCAGTTAGATGAAGACGGAGTTGTTATTAATTGGTACTACGAAGAAGACGACGAAGACATGTACGAAGCAGGTGAGGATTATCAAACAATATTGAAAATCCCATTCACCATGATCGAAATGGAAGAGTGATTTTTTAAAGATATTTAATGAATGCATTTATTTATTATGTTTTTTTAAGCATAATAAATAAATGTATACGTGTGTTTACTTTTTGTTGATTGTTTTATTTTAGCAAGTAATGAAATCAAAGAAGTAAGTGCAAACCTTCCTTTTTATATAGATTGTCTTATGAATTATTACGTTGTAATGCTATTGATAAGTCAAAAAAATCAAGCAATACAAAGTTCTATTTGTATTGAAATTCTTTCTTTTTTAGGTATATAAGTTTAATACACTACTTTTTGTGAAACAGGGAACGCATTTTCCTCTTTTCGATAAAAGAAGCAATAAACGCACTTTGATGCTCAAAAAAACGAAGTGTTTTGTATAATAATCTAAAATACAGACTGATATAAAGGAGTATCGAACTTATCCAAATAACAATACTATTAAACCAGAATGTCTCGATATAATATCCAAATATTTTCTTTCGAGCAGAATAAAAATGTGCTTTACCCAAATTATTCCTAGGATCATGGTATACAGGATTGCTTTTCTGAATTAATTCCCCCTCATATTCCACTATTTTATTTACTTCATCTGAATTAGTTAGCATTTTCATCAAGCTTTCATTGTTATGTTGCTTTTTTTCGATTAAAAAAAGCTGTTTTTCTTCAGGAGTTTTTTGCTTATTTGAAATTACTTTATCTTTATTTTTTGCAGCATTATTATATACTCTAATGTAATATTCTTTTGATAATTTAAGATATTCTTTTGTTTGTTCGATTATTTTATCTGTTACCAAATTTGAATATAAACTATCCGTAGGAATATTAAAATCCAAGTAAGGGTTGAAA
>JAOZTL010000015.1 GCA_029942205.1 Bacteroidales bacterium
AGCCAATAAAAAAGAGAAAGCAATAGAATATTACAAAGGTGCAATAAAGATTGAAGGAGGCTTAAATAATGACGAAAGATTAGCCTTGCTCGAAAGCAATTTAGCAACGGTTTATGATAGCAAAAATAATGTAGATCAGGCTATTGCTCACTATGCCAAATCATTAAAAATACACGAAAAAACAAATAACCAAAAAGGAGTGGCACGCATGAATTCGCGAATGGCTACTGTTTATTTAGAACAAAATAATTACGATAAGTCGTTGTCGTTTTTTGAGGGTGCACTTGTTGCCGATCGAAAGAATGGAAATCTAAGAGAACAAGCGGCTTCATTGAATAATATTGGTGTTATGCTATACAAAAAAAAGCAGAACAGCATGGCGATGGCGAATTTTGATAAAGCATTGGCAATCAGTAATTCATTGAACGATGATAAGGCGATTGGACAAACGTATATCAATATTGGTAATGTCGATTTTGATTGGGGAAAATATCAAGAAGCAATAGGAAATTACTCAAAAGCAATTACGCATAATCAAAAAGCAAAATATGCAAAAGGTGTAGCTATTGCTACTTTTAATATAGCAAACTCGTATGCCAAACTAAATGATATTGAACAAGCTAAAGATTATTATTTACAGGCAATTGAATTAGGCGAAAAATCAAATTTGAAAGAAATTGTTTCTCGGAGTTATAAATCATTAGCCGAATTACAGGCTAATTCGGATAACTGTCAGTTAGCAGTAACATATTTTAAGAAATATGCCAGCTTACGCTTTGCTGGATTTGATAATTCGACTGGGCAACTTTCCGAAATTCAATTGAAATATGAAGAAAACATATCGGGATCGGCACGGAAATTACGTACCGAAATTGCATTATTAAATCAAAATGCAGCTTCGAGAACCAGAGAATTAAGCAAAATGTTTTTGGAACTAGAAGACGAAAGAAAAATTACAGATCTTGAGCGTAAAAATAGCGAAGACTCTATTCGCTTACTTAATCACGAATCGGAAACGAAAGAATTGAAATTGCGTAAAAACGCTAAAGACATTCAAAATCAACGAATTATAATAGGAATTACTGCTTTTGCTATCATTATTTTTGTTATTTTATCTATTAAGTTATGGCGATTATTAGCTGAAAATAAAAAGAAAAATGAAGCCTTGCGAAGGAAAAACGTAGAAATATCTAAGCAGAAACAAAGTATTTTGGACAGTATTCAAAATGCGGTGTTACCGCCAGAATCGTTTATTACTGCTATGTTGCCAAAACATTTTATTTTCTTTAAGCCACGGGACATTGTTAGTGGTGATTATTATTGGATGTTTAAGAAAGAAAATCAAGTATTTATAGCGGTAGCCGATTGTACAGGACACGGCGTTCCTGGAGCATTTATGAGTATGCTGGGAGTGTCGTTACTGAATGAAATTTTGAATAAAATAGATCAAAACTCGTCAGCAAATGAGGTATTAAATGATTTAAGGTCGCAAGTAGTGAAATCATTGCACCAAACAGGACATAGAGATGAAGCCAAGGATGGAATGGACATTGCATTTTGTATTGTAGACACAGAAACTAGAAAAATGCAGTATTCTGGAGCTTACAATCCGCTAGTACTTGTTAGAAAATCTGATGCGGCTAATTTTGATGGCTTAGACGATTTTAGACGACAAGACCAAAATGATAGCGTTTTAATTGAAGTGCGTGCCGATAAAATGCCAATAGGTATTCATAAGAGAGGGAATCAGAGCTTTACGAACCATGAAATACAATTATTGGAAGGTGATCGATTATACGTGTTTTCTGATGGTTTTCAAGATCAATTTGGTGGAGAAAATGGACGAAAATATTTATCAAAACACTTCAAAAACTTTCTTTTATCCATACAGAATAATACACTCGAAAAACAAGCTGAAAGTATTGAAAAAGAGTTTAATAGATGGAAAGGTGAGCGATCTCAAATTGATGACGTATTGGTTATGGGATTTGAAATTGATTAGGATTCTTTATAATTTTGTGCTAATCAATACAAAAACGGAAAGAATAAAATGGCACAAAAAGTAGCATTAGCACTCTCTAGCGGAGGTGCACGAGGAATGGCGCACATTGGAGTAATTGAAGAATTAGAGAAAAATAATTTTGAAATAACATCAATTGCTGGATCTTCTTTTGGAGCAGTGATTGGTGGAATTTATGCATCTGGGAATTTACAAATTTTCAAAAATTGGTTGCTTAACCTTAGTCGTTTAGATGTTGTGCGTTTAATGGACTTTACTATAAGTGCTTCAGGCTTTGTTAAAGGAGAAAAAGTCTTTCGAGAGATTCAAAACTTTATTCCTGACATGAAAATAGAAGAGCTAGCTATTCCTTTTGCAGCAATTGCTGTGGATGTTTTGCATCACAAAGAAGTAGTACTGACCGAAGGTAGTTTATTTGATGCAATACACGCATCTGCCTCTATTCCAAGTCTTTTACAACCATTTAATATGGATGGAATTGACTTAATTGACGGCGGAATTCTCAACCCAATACCTGTTAATCGAGTAAAGCGAGTTGCTGGCGATATTCTGGTTGCTGTAGATTTGAATGCTTATGATCCGTATTACATTTTGAAACAAAAAACAGAACAAAGGCAAAAAAAAATAGCAAAGAATAATCATCTTTTCTATGAACGATGGAATAAATTCTTTCCAAAATATAAAGAAAAAGATCTGAAATTTGGATATTTTGAACTTGTAAATGAGTCGTTTGACCTGATGCAAGAGCAACTATCGATGTACATGACAGATATTTATCAACCCGAAATATTGGTAAGTGTACCTAGAAATGAAGCAAGTACTTTTGAATTTCATCGAGCTGACGAAATGGTCGATCTCGGACGAAAAGAATTTCGAAAATCACTTCGTAAATTTGAAATAAAACGATCTTATTCTTCCTTATAAGTACGATGACACAATTATGTGTATGTTTTTTGAGAAACTTAATAATGGATTCAAGAATGTCAGCAATTATAAAATAGATCGAAAACTTTAAATTCAGACTTTGTATGTTTTATTATTTTGCTCATTTCCGTAGCTGTCTTTTAATGATTTATATCTATTTGATATGATTGTATGTATTTAGGCGCAATTTGATAGTTTAGATTGATGATTTATCAAAAAAAACAGCTAGAAATAAATATAAAAACAGACGAAGTCTGAAAATTTAGAAAAAAAGATGCTTTTTTGATGAATTGCGCCAGCCAGCTTGCGATGAATAATCCACAATGTAGATTTTCAGGTCTGCCTGGGAGGAATAATCCACAAAATAGATTTTTTTATCGGCTTGTGATGAATAATCTACAAAAAACCAATGTCCGTCTTTGTTGGCTTGTGATGAATATTCCACTTCGTAGACTTTTAAATCTGCTTGCGATTCGTAATCAACAATAAAAACGGTGAAATCTGCTTGAGATGAGTAGTCTACCTTATGTATCTTCTGACCTAAAAGAGGTAAGCTAAACAACGCAATGAACGATAGAATAATGATTTTTTTCATCAGATTATATGTTTTAGAATAGTTCGTATTATTCGTTGCCATTTGGCAAAACGTGTATGTTTGTACAAAATTAGCAATTAAGCTTAAAACGAAAAAAATAAAAAAAAATTATGGAACAAGATTTATGTCCTAAACATGCCAATTGTCCGCTTTTTAGAGGCGAAATGTTGGCAAGTAAGAAAGCACAAGAAATATACATGCGCTTGTACTGTGAGGCAGGCGAAAAAGGGCGTAATCGCTGTAAACGTTTTATTTTAAGCGAAGCTGGAGAAGCTGTGCCTCATAATTTGATGCCGAATGATACGCGCAGTTTAGATTAAATGCTTATTTAATTAAATTTTCATTTATTTTGAAGAAATGTTTATTATATTTCGGTTTTGTTACTACGTCTGAGATGCGTAATTTAATAATAATGTCGTTGGTGTAAATGGTTTGTCGATGAGCTACCAGTACGCCATCCTTGTTGATTGCTTTGTAATCTGCATATTCTATGCGTATTTCGTGAGGACGATAATCGGTTACAGGATAAATACTTTGTAGTTTTTGTCCTGTTTTTTCGCTGAAAAAATCATAATGAAAAAGTCCCGAAGGTGAAATTATTTTTATTTGATATACTTCTTCATTCTGTAAACTGTCTAATTGAATAATTTGGGTTTTTATTCCTAAATCCTCGTACTTATTTTCCAACCCAAAAATAGATCGATATTTTAAAATCTCTAATTCTTTGTCTTTCAATAGTCTACCTTCTTGTTTTGTGCTGTCAAATCCATGAGTTCCATCAAAAATTTGTTGTTTTATCAATACACTATCTTCATTTTGGTGATGCATAAGCCAAAGACTCAAATATCTTTTTCCTTTATAATTAAAACGTAATTCTGTGCGTATAACTTGATCGTCAATGTAATAAAAACCTCGAAGATTGATTATCAGATTTTTTACTTTGGAAATGTTTTTTATACCCCCACACGTATTTAAGTATTTTATTATAATATTGTTTGCACTAAAGCCCAAAGGGAGTGTTTGTGTTATATTTCCTGTATTATCATAAAAATTAATTTCAGAATAATTTGCTGTTTTTCTTATTTCATTTTGATTTACTTCGGTATTACCAATAATGACCGTTCCTATTTTACTTAGGTCAAAATAATTTTGAGCAAAATTTTGAATATCTTCTTTATTTATTAGATCGAATTGACGCTCTAAGTTTTCAAAATAACCCGTTTCTAATTTACGCAGATGTGTAAAAATAAGTCTATTAGCTATCGTTTGTTGTGTTCTTGTCGTTTGTTTATACTCTATTTTTGTATTTTCGATTGCTTTGCGGAGCAAAGCATCAGAAACTAGTGTATCTCGCAATGATTGCATGGTTTGGCGTATTTCTCGAATCGTACTGTCCGTGTAATTATTTACGATACGTGTGGATAAACTCCAATAGCTACCCGCTTTACTTTCAGCAAAATTGGTATAAAAACCTGTGGATAAATTCTTTTCTATCATTAATTTTTTGGCAATTATACCGTCGGTGGGGTGGGAGAGGAGCTGTTTGGTGATCAAATATTTTGCTTGTTCTTTAAAATCTGATTGATTAATAGTTTGATATTGAAGCATGTGTATAAAAGTGCTTTGTGGCTGTAAGCTATCAATAAATGCTGTTTTGGGATATTTGTAGCCAGAATAAGTATATTTTATTTTACTTAACGGCTTTTTTTTCCAATTTCCGAAATGTTTATTTCCTAAGACAGTAAGCAAACTGTCGGATAATGAGCCAAATACGACAAGAAAACTGTTTTCTGGAGTGATATTATTTTGAATAAATTCATGACAACTATTTATTGTTACTTGTTTTATGGAAGCTGCATCTGCTGTGTTTCCAAGAAAGTGTTTTTTTGCAAAATAATCTTTTCGTAAAAAAATAGAAGCAACGCTGTCTATTATTATTTTATTTGCTTCAATTATTGTTAACTCTTTTTGTTTCAATGAATCGAAGCTTGATTGTTTGATAATTGGCTGAATGGCTAACAAAGACAATAAGTGGAATAAAGTGTCACTATTGGTGGTATTTCCTGATAAATAAATCTCTGTTCCTTTTCTGTTATGCTCTATTTGTAGTGTTTGTTTTAATGCATTCAAATCTCCAATTGTCATTTTTGAAGTATAAAAACCAAAAAGCTGCTGAATAAAAAAAATATTTGACGTGTATTTTGGATTTGTACTCGAATTTACTCTGCTAGCAAAATGAAAATAAACAGTATCCTGATTACTTGTTGATACGTTTAAAATGGTGAATCCATTGTCTAATTGTATTGTCTCATAGTTTTTAATTTCCTGAAAACTAGGGAGATATTGTTGAGCACTTAAAGTAATACTTTGAGTTAAAAAAAATAAAAATAGAAGAATATTTTGCGGCTTCATGTGTTTAAATTTAGCTAAATTTTTGAATTTTAAGCACTTTAGATTATTTAAAGTTGTCCTAAATAGGGAATCATTTTATTTATTTTGACCTATGCTATAAATTTAAAGAGAGTGTTTCTTTATTTTAAAGACGTATACGATGGGTAATTAGTCTGGTGAACTGTCTCATACAAGGATTTATATCAATTATTAATTCCTAAATTAAATAATAGGGTAGGAGCTTGAAACTTCATGCTTGCTATTTATTTTACTTAAATATTATAAGTGCGTAAGCAATATCAAATAGGGCGAAGACCTTATATTTGTAGTAGCAAAAAACGAGCCTAAGTAGAGATTAAAGTGTTACTTTATATATTTGTATCTATTTGTTTGATTTTGAGAGCGATCCTAAGTCCCCCATGAGTCTCTATCTAGGCTTCGGTATTGTATTGCTTCTGCAATATGTTCTGATTTTAGAGTTGTGGACTTTTCCAAATCAGCAATTGTTCGGGCTACTTTTAGTATTCGATCATAAGCTCGTGCAGATAAACCTAGATTTTCCATGGCATTTTTTAGTAAAATATTTCCATCTTTGTCTGGCTGACAGTATTGGCGGAGCAAGCGAGGCGTTATTTGTGAATTGTTGTGTATCGTTTTTTGATTTTCAAAGCGCTTGGTCTGTATCGCACGGGCTTCGCTAACTCGCTTGCGTACAATTTCACTGCTTTCAGCTACGCCTCTGTTAGCTAGTTCGTTGAATGGTACTGGAACGACTTCCACATGAATATCTATTCTATCCAATAATGGCCCCGATATTTTGTTTAAATACTTTTGTACCACGCCCATTCCACACACGCAGTCTTTTTCGGGATGATTGTAATATCCGCAAGGACAGGGATTCATAGACGCTACAAGCATGAAACTTGCTGGATATTGAACCGTAAATTTTGCTCTCGAAATGGTTATATTTCGATCTTCTATTGGCTGGCGCATTACTTCGAGAACAGTCCGCTTAAATTCGGGTAATTCATCCAAAAAAAGAACGCCATTGTGTGCCATCGAAATCGTTCCTGGCTGCGGAAATGCGCCTCCGCCTACAAGTGCTACATCACTGATTGTGTGATGAGGGGCTTCAAACGGACGCTGTGTAAGTAAGGCTGATTCTGTACTCATTTTGCCTACAACGGAATGGATTTTTGTCGTTTCTAAGGCTTCTTGCAGCGAAAGAGGCGGTAGGATCGAAGGAATCCGCTTGGCAAGCATCGTTTTTCCTGCTCCAGGAGGTCCTACCATTATGATATTATGCCCACCTGAAGCGGATATCTCTAATGCTCGTTTTACATTCTCTTGTCCCTTAACATCAGAAAAGTCCAAATCGCTATTGTTTAGGCTGTCTGCAAACTCTTTACGAGTATCTACTTCGGTTGGTTGTAAATTTAAATCTCCATTCAAAAAATCTACCACTTCACGAATATTTTCGACCCCATAAACTTCCAAATTATTGACTATTGCTGCCTCACGTGCGTTATGTTTGGGTAAAATAAATCCTTTGAAGCCCTCTTCACGTGCTTTTATAGCAATCGGAAGAACACCTTTTATGGGCAAAAGAGTGCCGTCTAACGATAGCTCGCCCATGATTATGTATTTATCTAATTCTTCGTTGGTAATTTGTTCGGAAGCAGCCAAAATCCCCACAGCTAAAGGTAAATCATAAGCCGAACCTTCTTTACGAATATCGGCTGGAGCCATATTAATGACCACTTTTTTGATTGGCATACGGTAGCCATTTTCTTTTAATGCAGAGTCTATTCGCTGTTGGCTTTCTTTTACTGCGCTATCTGGCAGCCCCACTAGAAAAAAATTAACTCCTCTAGTGATGCTTACTTCTATTGTTATTGTTTTGGCATCGATACCAAATACGGCACTTCCATAGGTTTTTATGAGCATAAAGGCATATTTTAATCAATCAATTTTGATTCTATGTACTGTATCAAACTGTGTATTATTTTAATGTGCATTTCTTGAATTCTATCGGCATAGCCAAAATGAGGAATCCGTATTTCGTGATCGCAAAGCCCAGCCAATTTGCCGCCATCCTTGCCTGTAAGCGCAATACTTACCATTTTCTTTACTTTTGCAGCTTTTACTGCCTGAATAATATTTTCAGAGTTTCCACTCGTGCTGATGGCTAGCAGAATATCGCCATCTTGCCCTATTGCTTCTACATAACGAGAAAAAATATAATCGTAACCATAGTCATTTGCTGTACAACTAATGTGCGTTGGATCTGAAATAGACAATGCAGCTATCGGTTTACGAGATTTTCGAAAACGACCGCTTAATTCTTCTGCAAAATGCATTGCATCACTCATCGAACCTCCATTTCCGCAGGATATTACTTTATGCCCAGCTTTCAAACTCGAAACAAGTAATTCTCCAGCATCTTGGACGGCAGTAATGTTATCCGAATTATTGATAAATTTGCTTATAAGTTGCTGTGCCTCAAGTAGATTAGATTCTATTTCTTTTCTTGTCATCTTACTATTTTAGTTTTCCAAAAATAATAAAAATAATTTAAATCACATTTTTTTTCTGAAATAATCAAATATGGCTTGATTATTGAAATACTTATTAATAAGTGATCGTATAACGTCTTTATTTCAAATTTTTTAAGTTATTTACATTATTAAATAGACTAAGATATTGATAACCTTACGAATTAAGGATTAAAGTTTATTTAGAGCTTGCATCTCAAATGCTTTAATGAAAAAAAATTGTCAATTATAAATAAAGAATTTTTTTTATCGATTATATTTTATTTATTTGTAAATTGATTGTTTGGGAATGTAAATCCTTAGTTCGAGATGTTAATTAGCAAGTTACAATTGTTAAAAAGATGATTCTTAGATATTAAGAATGTCTTATTCTAAGAAATATAAAATTTACAAAAAAAAAAATTTGCTCGTCATAAAAAAAAAAATATATTTGTAGCTTTATTTTTTAAAAGTGGTATTTTTTTTGTTTACAGAATATGAGTAAATGATTTTTTTATTAAATGAGTAATCCTTTTTTTGTACATTAAACTTAATACATTTCTTTTTATTAATAAAATGAAGAAAACTCCAGATATTCAGTGTTTTAAAAAAGAATGAATATAATTAGGTCAGGAAAAAAATAGAAAACTTTAGTTTTGGTACACTTTTTGAATAGAATAAAATACCAGATTAAAAACAAAGAGAAATTATCAGTAAAAATAAATAATATTAAAATTTAATAATTACGAATCTAAAAAAAACGTTATGTTGTTAGAAAACACAATCAGAGTAGAAAGAGCTAAAAAAAAGATGACACAAGCTCAATTAGCAGAAGAAGTAAATGTTTCTCGCCAAACTATTCATTCTATTGAAACAGGAAAATTTGTCCCTTCAACAGTATTATCTCTTAAAATTGCTCGTTATTTTGGAGTAAGATTAGAAGAAGTATTTAATTTAGGCGAAGAAGTAGAATAGTTTAAAATTAATTTTGTAATAAAATAGTCTCAAATGGAAAATACTATTAGAGTAGAAAGAGCTAAAAAAAAGATGACTCAAGCAGATTTGGCAGAGGAAGTAAATGTTTCACGTCAAACAATTCATTCTGTAGAAACAGGGAAATTTGTTCCATCTACCGTATTAGCATTAAAAATTGCTCGTTATTTTAATGTGAATTTAGAAGATATTTTTGATCTAAATGACGAATCTTTTGAAAATTAATGCTACCTTTGTAAGTCAAGATTAATAATTAATAAAACTTATTAAAATTATTGAAACATGACTAATACAATTAGAGTAGAGAGGGCGCGAAATAAGATGACACAGGCAGATTTGGCTGATAAAGTTTTTGTTTCGCGCCAAACAATACATGCAATCGAAGCAGGAAAATTTGTTCCTTCAACTGTTTTATCTTTACGAATCGCACGCTATTTTAGTGTGGAAGTAGAAGATATTTTTGAATTGGAAGAAACTGATTTCATTAAAAAGAAGAGAAAGTAATTTTCTTGTTTTAACGCCTTTTTTATACATGAAAAATGATGTAAAATCAAGATTTTATGATATAGTTTTTGAGGTCGATACGAAATCAGGAAAAATTTTTGATATTATTCTTTTGATAGCAATCACTCTGAGTATTTTTTTTGTAATGCTTGAGAGTGTTGTTGCTATTGAAATAGAGTATGGAGTTTGGCTGAAATATGCGGAATGGGTAGTTACGATTGTTTTTACAATTGAGTACCTGTTACGAATATGGATGGTCAAGAAACCAATCTCTTACATCATTAGTTTTTATGGAATAATTGATTTATTCTCTATTCTTCCCACTTATATAGGCTTATTTGTTAGTGGTGCGCATGGGCTTGTCGTTATTCGAGCCATTAGACTTTTGCGTGTATTTCGTATATTGAAACTTTCTCGCTATGTTTCTGAAAGTAGAACACTTTTTTTTGCACTGAAAGCTAGTCACACAAAAATTAGTGTTTTTTTGTATTCTATAGTGATGATTATTATCATTGTGGGTACTTTGATGTACATTATCGAAGGTCCTGAACACGGATTTACCAGCATTCCTGAAAGTATTTATTGGGCGATTGTTACGCTTACCACTGTTGGATATGGAGATATTACGCCAGAAACCGTGTTGGGTAAAACAATTTCGAGCCTAGTAATGGTGCTTGGTTATGCAATTATTGCTGTGCCTACGGGGATTGTTACTGCCGAACTGACTGCAAAAAATAAAAAAAATCAGCCAATTACTACAATAACCTGTCATGAATGCCTGTCGGAAAGGCATGATTCGGATGCTGACTTCTGTAAATATTGTGGACAGCAGTTAGAAAACGAAAATGCCTAAGAAAAAAATGGAAATCTCCTTTTTTGATAAAGTTTTTCTTCTTGCAAAACAAATTCCTTATGGTAAAGTATGCACTTATGGGCATATTGCAAAAGCTATTGGTGCGCCCAGAGCTGCCCGAATGGTTGGTTGGGCGATAAATAAATCATTCTCACATCCCGAGTACATTCCTGCACACCGTGTGGTGAATAGAATAGGCATGCTCTCTGGCAAAAATCACTTTCCAAATCAAAATACGATGCAAGAGCTTCTTGAAAGTGAAGGTATTATTGTTGAAAATGACCAAATAATTGATTTTGAAAAACATTTGTGGATACCTTACTTATTTATTGATACTCATTCTTAGAGAGTAATCGTATGAAAAATAAGACGAAAACTTTAATTACCGACTTTTTTTGTTTACAAATAAACATTCTTTAGATTTTTATAATAAAATATTTGACTGTAATCTCTTGTATCTTAGTGTTTTAATATAGATTACAAATGTAACTTGTTGTGCATAGCTGTTTACTGATTTATTTTCTAATTATTCTGTTTAATCAATTATATTTGTAAAGTCTTCGATTTATTGGAATTTACCGAATTAAGTAAGATTAAACAGATCGAAGATCTTAATAAAAAATAAATTGAAAAAAAAAGGTACATACTTATTGCTGTTTTTATTGGCTTTTAATTTATCGGGATATTCGCAGCAAATAGCTGTTAAAGAGGTGATTACAAAGCAATACCCATTGATTCAAATTGTAGTGGAGGCAATGGACGGGCAGGTTTTAAATGAACAAAACATTTTGCTTTCGGAGCTGGATATAGCTGTGCCGTTTCGCATATCCAATATTCGAGAAAAAAATAATGATAAAACAATTTGTTTTCTAATCGAAAGTGCTTTTGAGAACGACAGTTTGTATTATCAAACCATCCAGAGTGCTATCGAAAATGCATTTAACTTATTTGCTGAAAACGATCAGTTGGCTATTTGTTTTTTTGGAGCTAAATCTGAAAGCGATTCTTACCTTCAGCATTTGAATATTGAATTTACAAATGATTATGAATTACTGAAAAAAAGCCTTTTAGGTAATAATTGTTTTTTCAAAGAAAAAAACCTTTCGGTAAGCTATGTGGATGCATTATTAGAAAATATTGCTTTTGTGTATCGGAAAGATGCGTCGTCTAACCAAAAAATGATTATTCACATTGGGCGTAATTTTTCATCGACAATCAAGCAGCAGGAAAAATTACATGAGAATTTGCAAGTTTCAGAGATAAAAATTCAAAGTTTTATTATAGGCGAGCTGGATAGTTTGAAAATAATTGACGTAGAAAAAAATAGTAAAGATACTAATCGACAATCTGAGATCGTTGGTTTGGATGATTTATCAAGAAAGCTTAATCAAACAATACTTGAACTTACCGAAAAGCAAACCGAACAAGCTACGAATAAATATCTAATACGCTACACCACTGTTCAGAATAGTTTGTACAATCCTTTTATTTTAACCTATAATAGCGAACGCTATCAATCTGCCTTTACATGGAAAAATGAAACCAGTTTAGAGTACATTGTGATAATTGTATTCTTGATTTTCTTTATTTTTACTACTTTGGTGTCAATATTCTTTTTGATTCGGGCTAAATTGAAAAATATAGAAACCGAACAAGAAGTGCCTGTAATGCCAATTTTTGATAAGCAAAATAAATATTCGCCACAGCCTATTCGTGAAGATGATTTTGATCCTGCACGAACATTTATTGGCTCTGGAGGAGCATTGCCGTATTTGAAAGTACTCTCTGGCTACGAAAAAAAGAGAATTGAATTAACTAAAATAACAATGTCGGTAGGTAGAGATAAAAGTAATGACATCGTATTGGTGGATACGACTATTTCGTCATTACATGCCACCATAATCAATGAAGGCGGCGTATTTTATATTCAAGATAATGACAGTACGAATGGTACTTTTTTGAATGATTTGCGAATATCTAAGAAAGTAAGAATAGAAAAAAATGATGTAATTCGCTTGGGAATTATCAATTTGAAGATGAGATTTTGACACATGATAACACAATTATTGCAGCATTTTAGTATATATTTTACTTGTTTGTGAAATGTTGATTTAGTTGATGTTGATACATGCGTAAGCCACATCAAATAAGGGACGACCTTAAAATGAAATAAAGAATGAAAACCAAAGAGCTACGTAATTTTGATTATTGCAACCGAACGGATGTGGGAAAATTACGTAAAAAAAACGAAGACTATCAGGCTTATTTTGATTCGGTGAATGGTCATATTTTTGTGGTTTGTGATGGAATGGGAGGGCATGCTGGTGGGAGTGAGGCTTCTCAAATCGCTGTGGAAAGTATTGCTTATTTCTTTTCTCAAAATTATTACCCCGATCCGTTTGATGCAATTCAGCAAGCAATCGTGTTTGCAAACGAAGAAATATTCAAATATGCCAAAAAAAATATCGAATTGTATGGCATGGGAACGACCATTGTGCTTGCGCTTATTCGTGACAATTTGATTTATTACGGGCATGTGGGTGATAGTCGAATATATTATTACTTCGATCAACGATTGGAGCAAATCACTGAAGATCACTCGTTTGTGCAAGGGCTTATTAATTTAAGCGTGATTACCAAAGAGGAAGCCGAAGAACATCCACGACGCAACGAATTATCAAAAGCACTTGGTGTTGAGTCTATAGTACAACCTTCTATCTGTATTATGCCTGCCATGCCTGATAACGATGGAATTTTGTTGCTTTGTACGGATGGACTAACCAACATGCAGACCGATAAAGAAATAGAAGACTTGTTGCGTACCGATTTATCGCTAGACGAAAAAGGTGATTTACTGATTGAAAAAGCAATTGACCATGGAGGAAATGATAATATTACATTATCGTTAGTTAAATTTCATAATCTTTATGTTGCTAATCAGGAACAGACACGAACAAAAGATAAAATAACGAAATCGCATTGGCCAAAACCTTTGAAAATTGCAAGTATTGCGTCCATTATTTTGGTGGTAATTGTTTTAGGAGTTTTCGCTGTTTGGGATTTCAATGATTCAGCCGAGAAGCATGTTGATCCTATAAAAAATATTAATAATACCGAACTGCAAAGAGATACATTTATTTTGTTTATGATTGATGAACAGTTTGATTTTGAACAAATTATGGATAATTTCAATATGAATGATTCGTTGATTCATTTGTATAATCAAAATAAAACATGGAGTACTGGCGATACCATCAAAATCCCGATACAAGTTATTCATACAGTGAGTAATGGTGAGAACTTTTTATCGCTCGAACAGCTTTATAATGTCAGTAGAATACAGATAATGCAAGCAAACGATTATTGTAGCCACGAATTACAAGATGGGAAAGTATTGTACATCCCGCTTGCAAATAAGGAAATCAAATGATTGGCAAAAAAATACAAAACTATACCATAACTGAGCTGCTCGACGAAGGTGGAATGGGAAGCGTTTATCTGGCAATACACGATAAAATGCGTAGGGAAGTAGCCATTAAAGCCCTCAACCCCTTATTGTTGAATAAAGACGACATCAAAAAGCGGTTTCGTAACGAAGCAGTAACTTTATCTAAACTTTATCATCCAAATATTGTAATGATATTCGATTATATTGAAAGTGATCAAGAGGCTTACATTGTGATGGAATATGCACCAGGCGAGAAATTGGACGATTATATTGACACTTCCACAGGACCAATTCCCGAAAAGAAAGCTATTTTGCTATTTAATAAAATGCTGGATGCAGTGGGGCATGCGCACTCTCGAAATATTATTCATCGAGACATTAAGCCATCGAATTTTATTATTACTAAAGAAGGAGAAGTCAAAATACTAGACTTTGGAATTGCTAAAATCCTAGACGGTTCGGATAATAATTTGACCAAATCGGGAACAAAAGTTGGCACAGCTCTGTACATGAGTCCGCAGCAAGTGCGGGGGCAAGTGCTAGATAGACGTACCGACATCTATTCGCTCGGAGTGGTTTTGTTTCAGATGCTTACGGGGCATTATCCGTATGATGAAACCGAATCGGAATATGAATTGTACACCAAAATTGTGAACGAAGCATTGCCGAATGCGAAGGACTTCTATGTTGGTATCTCGGATTATGCACAAACAATTATCTCCAAAGCTACGGCAAAGAAACCACTAGACAGGTATCAATCGTGCCTTGAATTTAAGAAGGATTTGTTGCAATCGCCAGTGTTTGAGCAAGGAAAAGCAAAAAAGAGAAACACGCAAATCATTGAAACTGCCGAAACAGATGGATTTTCTCCTCCGATTTTGAGTTATCAGTTTTGGCAAAACTTATTGTTGATATTAATTTCGGTGGTATTTGTTGCCGCTATTTCTATTGGTGCTTATCAATTGATGCAGAATGATATACGGCATGTTTTGGATGACAAACAAACCCTGTATAGCTCTCCTGATTTGGAGGCTGAAAAAATAGAAACGCTTAACTATGGCGAAACTGTTAAAGTGCTTACAGGAAACGAGCAAATCAATGATGCTTGGATGAAAGTAATCAGTTTGCGTGGAAATGCTGGCTATATTCCTCGCCCAAATTTGGCATTGCCCAAAATATACGAGCAAATAAATGCCATGTTTGGCAATAGTACGGCACAAAGTTATACGTCTGTTTTGTTTAAAAAGGCACTGAGAAATTACTTTATCGAAGAAAAATTGATGTACAAAAGCTCTTCGTTGTGGTTATTTTTTGCCGAAGAGAAAAAGGAATTTGAATTTAATTCGGTTGCTATTGGTGATTTTAATAATAACGAAATACTTGATTTTGCTTGTGTACTGGCAGATAATGAGAATACTG
>JAOZTL010000016.1 GCA_029942205.1 Bacteroidales bacterium
TGTCAATGTAAATCAGTAAGTTACGCCTAAATAACACAATTATATCAAGCAGTGCAATAAATCGTTAAAACATAGCTATATAAAGCAAAAATAATAAAACAGATGAAATCTGACCTTTCAGTTAAAATAAATAAATTTAAAATAAACAAGCTCTGATGTTCAAAGATTACTATAAAATATTAGGTATTTCACCAACGTCAGATCAACAAACGATAAAGACCAATTTTCGAAAACTGGCTTTTATGTATCATCCCGATCTCAATAAGAGTCCGCAAGCTAAATATAAATTTCAAGAAATACAAGAAGCCTACGAAGTTCTTAATAATGGTCAAGCCCGAGCAAAATATGACATTTTGTACTCCCAATTTAAGCAAAAAGGCTTTGTTACCAAACGAGCACCAGAGGTTCGTCAGCAAACAGCCAAAGAGCGAAGGAAAGAGCAATTGCTTAAAAAAGCCAAAGAAAAACATCGCAAACGAGAAAAAGCTAAAAAACAAGAAAAAGAAAGAGCGTTTGCCTTTTCTCTGGTTGTGTTTTTTTTCACCTTAGCTGTTTTTTTTGATTACATCAGCCCTGGAACAAAAATTACAGAACCAATAACGAATCGCTACAATGCAGCATTGAACCCGATGTCTGATAAAATAATAACACCACATTCACATTTCCTTATACCAAATTACAAATCAGCATTCATTATTCATAAAGGAGTTTTTGTCGAACTAGAAATCAGTTATACCTTCAAAATAGTGAAATATGCACGAATTGCTTATAGTAAAGGAGAGCTGGTATTTTATCCATATTTTCATTACACCAATTTAGTGGTTTATCTTTTTTTTGTTGTGCATTTTTTTTCCTTATTTGCTTTATTTTACCGAAAAAATTACGACATCATTTTGGGCTTATCAATAGCTCAAGGCTTATTTTTGTTTATAGCATTGATTATTTTATTTTAAATTTTTTTATACAAATGCGTAAGCAATATCAAAAAGGTCGAAGACTTTAGAATAAAGCTCGAATTTCGACATTTGCTTGTTGAATCCAATTCATTGTTTCATGCTTTCTTAAGGTATACACCAAATTAATTTGTAAAAAATCGTTCAAAAGCCTTGTTAATCGGATGTTTCCTGACATGTTGAACCCTTTTTTGTAGCCTTCCATCATTTGATAAGCAACAGGCGTTTGGGTATTTCCATTAAAATAAATACGCAACAAACTAAAGTCTATTTCCATGCCACTAGCGGCTTTCCATTGTTTCTCTGTACTAATTTTCAGAACATGTAGCTGCATATTTTCTGTACTTAATTGATTGCTCGTTTGTAGGTATCGATAGCTTAATGCCTGTTTGTTTTTTTGTGTACGTCCAAAACTAGCTATAAGTTCATTTTCTAGGTATTCGAGCTGATAATTTTTATCAATAAAGAAGGCATTTTCGGCAATTTGATTTCCTTTTTTTATTTTTTCCAAAAATATCCATTGTTCTGAAGCTTTATATGAAAATATAAATTGCTGAAAATCATTCGATTGTTGTTCCCAGCCATAGCTCAATTGTAGCTTATTATTTTGTTTTTGTATCCAGAAAGAAAGCATGTATTTTGAATTTTTGCTTTTGTAAGTCAATCGATTAGATAATAAAAGATTAGAAGCCACTACCAAAGAATCGTCTTTTTGTAATGGAAAATAATTTCGTTTTAAGCTTTTCCGATCGCTTGTTAAGTTAATTTGATCGCTAAATTGCAGCCAGAAGCTTTTTTTATTTCGCCATTCGGAATACAGTAGAGGCGACAGAAAGATACTGTGCTGCAATACGCTTCGATATACGGGTACAAACTCCTGTGTTGGGCGATAATAGCGCATGAAAGTAGCTTCGTCGCTAAAATGAGCCACTTCAAACTCGTTTAATTCTTGCAGTCCATTTTCATTATAATCCATCCAATGGTATTGTCCCTGTCCTTGAGGCACTTTGATATAGAAAAATTCATTTTTTCGTTCACGTTCATTAGCCAATTGGTAGCTTATATTACCAATAAGTGCATTTTGCCACAATTTGAGATGCCAATTAGAAGCCACATTGAGTGAAGGAATATTTCCGATACTGTCATTTTTAGCAATTCGGTAATTCGCTGTTTGCCTGATTTGTAGGTGTTTGTAACCTGTCCAATTTAATTCCGATTGCAAGTCGTATGCTTCATTTACACGTTTCGTGTTTTTCCAATTAAGTCGGTTTTTAAATAATAAAAAAGCATACACTTGTTTGTTTTTGGGAGTTTTCAGCCAAAAACTAGCTTCATGAAATCGAGGTGCAGATAGAAAACTTGTGTCTATTAATGGAGATTGGTTATCTTCATATTCTGAGCCAATTCCAAACTCGCCCACAATAGATAAATAAGTTGTATTGCTCTGCCAGCGTATAAAATTGCTATCAAAATTTCCTTTGGATTGCAAAAAGCTAGTCGTTAGATTTTGTCGCCAGTGTTCCGTTTCTCCTCGAAGACTTATTTGATTGCGTAAAGCCTGATAAATTTCTGTTTTGTTCAGCCATTGTGCCGAGTAATCTATTTGTAACATGTCGAGATGCGAATACTGCATATCAAAGCAGAGAAAGTGTTCGTCGCTAGTGGTTTGTTCTGTGTGTTGTAAATTCCAATCACGCACAAATTCTCGATCACGAAAGTTTTTGGGCGTATCAAAATCCCGATTCAAATACTGATAACTCCAAGTGGTTTGTAATTGATTACGAGAACTGTCTTGGTGTAATAATTCTTGTTTGTAGTCGAAAAAAAGAGCCGCTGCTTGTTTCTTTATTTGGCTACTAGTAACGAATCGATTGGCATCGTACATGCTCCAAGCCGCTTCAGCAGAGCACCTACCACTTTTGCCAATAAGCAATTGTGTCGCAATGCTTGCCAATTGTTTATTTTCAGGTGCATACAACTGTTGGATAGGCTCATAACGACCTTGCCAAACGCCATCAATAGGAGCTATCCATTCAAAAATTCGTTCGTTGGTACTGCTCGAGAGAAGTCGATAATTGCCTTTATTTTTGCCCATTAAACTAAAGCGTAGTTGATAATGCGCCGAATCAGGATGTTGCGAAAAACAATACACATTTTCGTATGAAATGCCACCTACCAGCGTATCAATCAAAGCATAAAGAACCATTTCTTGTTGATAAGCAACACTATCAGCAGCAAGAAAATAAATCCTTTCGTTCGGGTTTTCAGCCAAACTCAATTGTCTTATTTGTTGGTATGAAAGTGGCTGATCCGTACTTTGTGTTTTGCTGTCCGTTTCGCTGTAATAATTCAGATCAAATCGTATGCGTTCTTTTTTCCATTCGGAATGATGAAAGCTGAGGTATCGAATATAATTTCGGTCGGCATATTCGTACTCTACCACAATTCGGGAATTACTATTGACAGGCTGTTTGGCAGTAAAAGACAATTCTGCACGATTATAATCAATCGTATAATCTTGATTTTCGCCACGCTGAAGCGGTATACCATCGATATAAACCGTTTCTGTTCCAGATAATACAATGACCAACAATTCGCCTTTTGGAGCAGGTAATAAGTAAGGTCCCTGCATGCCTTCTATACTGGTAATTTCGGCACGATGATATTTTCCTTGCGAGCTACCAATAGCCGTTTGCGAACAAACTTCTATGCTCTTCGCTTGCGTGCTATCGCTTCTTGTATGAAGACTCAGTCCACGAGCTTTTTTGTGCACTCGAAAGAACTGTCCTTGCTCGCTTTCTATCCACAAATCACCCATTTGTAAGTCCCCTTTTCGATGCTGCAAACGGATAAATACTTCATTAAAATCGTGCAAATGTTGCGATCGCCCATCGGCTTGAATCGGGAGATTATTGTCTGTTAATTTGGCTTCGATAGCAATGTCTTCATTTAATTGACCTTTTAACGATAAGCGAAAATCTGAATGCACAACCAAATCGTGTTGATTACCAGCGGTAACACCACGTGAAAGACTCCCCGATTTTTTGAGAGCATACAAACCAGCTACCGTTTTGTTTTCGGGAACTTGCACTTTTTCTTGGATGGGGATTTTCAAGTTTTCGGATAATTGATGATAGCGGTATGGAGTAGAAAAATTGTATGGAAATCGCCGATAACTGACATGTAATTGCTGCCACGCTTTGGGGGAATACCAAAATATCAATAGCGACTGTTGATAATCGATTCGGTAAAAAGTATCTGGCACAATTAATCCATCCAAAGTACGAAGTTCTATACTATTCGGAATTAGCGTCAAAGAATCCAGCAATAAGCTATCCGAAACGGTGATAATACGGCTCTGCTCGGAGCTTGTTTGTTGTGCTAATAAGCTGAATGAGAGCAATAAAAACACAATAAAAACAGACAGTTTCAAGGTGAATATATTCATGTTTTAAAAATATCAGACATTGCCTTACATAATACTATAAATCCCAACGATTCGGCAAGATATTTAGTTGTTCTGAAATTTAGTAATTTCGTTAATATTACACAAGTACGTAAGTAATTCCAATTCAACACCAAAACACCCGATAAATCCGTTATCTTTTTCCGTTTTACTGTACTTAAAATTTTAACCGTAGCTACGGCTATGCTGAAAATTTGAAGATTGTAAAACAAAAAAATATTTTAAATTTATTTCGGGTATTTTAATATTAAATTGGTATAACATCAAAAAGATCGAAGACCTTAGTTAAAATTTGTTTTTTTTTTATTAAAAATTTATTTCTACTTTTGTAACCCGAAATTTAGTAGCCAAAAAACAAAAACTTGTGCATTTTTAAGTAAGCTAAGCCATTGATTTATAGAATTTATTAATTTCAATATTTTGTACAAGTGCGTAAGCAACATCAAATAGGTCGAAGACCTAAAGTGCGTAAGTAACATTAAATAGGTCAAAGACCTTAATTAATTAATAAGCATGACTGCTCTATATAATGTAGGCGTTTTTTTTTATCAATTGATAATTTCCATTGCATCTTTGTTTGATCCAAAAGCAAAACAGTGGATAAGAGGCAGACGGGCATTATTGGAAAAAATACGAAATACTGTACATAAAGAAGACTCTATTGTTTGGTTTCATTGTGCATCATTAGGTGAATTTGAACAAGGACGACCAGTCTTAGAACATTATCGAAAACAACATCCAGAACACAAAATACTTGTAACTTTCTTTTCTCCATCAGGTTATGAAATACGAAAAAATTATCCATTAGCCGATTATATTTTTTATTTAC
Source organism: Bacteroidales bacterium (assembly GCA_029942205.1). Classification (GTDB taxonomy): domain Bacteria; phylum Bacteroidota; class Bacteroidia; order Bacteroidales; family JAOZTL01; genus JAOZTL01. The sequence continues at coordinate 5,249 of JAOZTL010000016.1, forward strand.
CAGCAGATACTGCTCGTAATGCCAAACATTTTATTGAAATTATTAGACCAAAGAAAGCATTTTTCATAAAATACGATTTTTGGCATCATTACATCAAGCAATTGCACGAGCAACAAATACCAATTTATGTCGTATCGGCTTCGTTTCGAGCCTCTCAAGTTTATTTCAAGCCTTATGGCACATGGTTTCGGAAAATATTGAATCGAATAGACCATTTTTTTGTACAAAACCAGCAATCGGCAGATTTATTACAATCCATTGGTTTGAAAAATCATACCATTAGCGGCGATACCCGTTTTGATAGAGCCATTCAACTGGTAGAACAAGCGAAGGAATTGTCTGTGATCGAAATGTTTACAAAAAACGAGTCGGTGCTGGTAGCTGGTAGCATTTGGCCGCCTGACGAAAAAATATTATTGGAATATATTGAAAACAGTACACATAAAATAAAGTACATACTTGCACCTCACGAAATTCACGAATCGCATATTGAACAATTAAGCAAAGCGATAAGTAAAACGACCATTCGGTATTCGCAAATAACAAAGCAAAATGCCACGAATGCCGATGTTTTGATTATTGATAATGTGGGTATGCTAGCAGCCGTTTATCGTTATGCAACAGTGGCTTACGTTGGTGGTGCTTTCGGAAAAGGCTTACATAATATTTTAGAAGCAGCCACGTATGGATTACCCGTTTTGTTTGGTAATAAACACGATAAATTTCCCGAAGCATCTGCATTAATCGAGCGAGGTGCGGCATTTGCCATTCGGAATTATAACGAACTGAAAGAAAAACTGGATCATTTATTTACAGAAAACAAACAGCGATTAGCATCTGGACAACAAGCAAGAGAATATATTATTCAACAGCAAGGAGCTACGCAGAAAATATCAAATTATATATTAGACATGTGAATAAAAGAAAGATCAAATAAAGATTATAAGTAAAAAAACACATGGAAATTCTAAAGAAAGTAAAAAAGAACAACATTTATACGAGATAAAAGAAGCAGAAGCTGATGAAACAATAAAGTTTGGGATAAGTGGAAGCAAACTAAATAAGAATGGAAGTTCGCCTCGTGCAAATTCTCAAGTTAATCGGTTAAATAAAAAAGTAGGCATAAAGAAGTTTTTTGCAAAAATCAAAATAAAGGGAATAAAAGGACGAAAAGAAGTATTAGAAAAAGAGAAGGAAATAATAAGGCAGTACTTAAAAGATAATAACGGAAAAATGCCTAAAGCACAGAAGCGTCCTAATGGAAAAAATGAATAAAATGGCAAGTAAATATTTGGATTATTTAGACTGTGGATCGACCTTAGATTATTCAGCTAAAGCTCAAAAGCAGTTTAATTTGGCTTGTCATGCTTGCTCTAATTTATATTTGAACTCAATTGCTGGGAGATACCATACAGGAGAATTTAATAAAGTACGTATTGAGTTTGAAGAAAAACTAGAGAATAATTTTGTCGAAGACTGGATAGACGTAGTTATTGTACACCTGAAATTTGATTTTGCAACATGGTATAAAGAGACTAAAAGAGAAAAGAAAAAATTAATAATTGAGAATATCCATCAAGCTATGCTATTGTTGGTAGAAGAATTTGGCTGGGCTAAAGAACCTCTTCAAAAAACAATAGAACAATGCAGAATAAAAGAATATACAAACTATTGGCAGAGTAAACATTTAAAGAAAAAATCATCTACCAATAGACAGTTTAAGGGAGCTATTGATATAGATTATGATATTGATGCATGCCAAATTTTTGCAGTTATTTATGATAACGAAGGTACTCAAATTCATAAACATAAATTAGTAAATAAAAAATATGATGACGAAGATTTTATTGTACCTATTGATATAATAGAATTGATAAATGGAAAAACAAAATGGGAAAAATCAGATTTTGTATTGTATGACCAAAAACAAAAAGAAATAGGGCGAGTAAACATCTCATAAGGTCTTTGACCTTAAATTTAACCTTAAAGTAACATCGTAAATTTAGAGTTCAATGTTTTAAACTCTATCTTTGCATCAAAATAAATAACACAATCGATTATTTTAATATTTTAATTTTAACCTATATTTTATGAAAAAGATCAATTTATTTGCGCTTACAATAGTGGCAATGTTGTTCTCGTTTGCAACATTTGCACAAAACACTGTAACAGGTGTTGTTGTAGATGGCAAAACAAGCGAATCACTTCCTGGCGCATCAGTTACTGTAAAAGGTACTACTGCTGGAACAATAACAAACTTTGAAGGAAAATTCTCTTTCACCACTAAAGTTAGTGGAAAACAAACATTATTGGTTAGCTTTATTGGCTATGCTCCTACCGAAGTAGAAGTAAACATTAATGGAACATTAGACGCAGGAACAGTTAAATTATTAGCAGACGAAATCGGACTAGACGAAGTAAACATTATTGCTTCGGTAGCTATTGATCGTAAAACACCAGTAGCTGTTTCTAAAATCGATCCGATGATGATTGAAGAAAAATTAGGAACACAAGAATTTCCTGAAATTTTGAAATCAACTCCTTCTGTATACGCAACTCGTCAGGGTGGTGGATATGGAGACGCTCGTATCAACATGCGTGGTTTCGATTCAAGAAACATTGCTGTTATGGTTAATGGTGTACCAGTAAATGACATGGAAAATGGTTGGGTATATTGGTCAAACTGGGCTGGTTTAGCTGACGTTACTCGCTCGATGCAAGTACAACGTGGATTAGGTGCTTCTAAAGTAGCTGTACCTTCTATCGGTGGTACGATTAATATCTTAACTAAAACTACGGACATCAAAAAAGGTGGAAACGTATTTTATACTATCGGTAATGACGGGTATGAGAAAAAAGGATTTATGCTTTCTACTGGTTTGACTGAAAAAGGTTGGGCTGCTACTGCTTCTGCAAGCATGACTACTGGTAATGGTTATGTTGATGGAACAGAGTTTGAAGCTTATGCTTATTATGTGAATCTATCAAAACAAATTAATGACAAACATCGTGTATCTCTTTCTGTTGTAGGTGCTCCACAATGGCACGGACAACGTTCTTCAAGTATGTCTATCGAAAAAATGTACTCTGAAGGAATTAAGTACAACCCAGATTGGGGTTACAAAAACGGTGAAGTTACTTATCTTCGCAAAAACTTCTATCACAAACCGCAAGCTATCTTTAATCACTTCTGGTCAATTACCGATAAAACATCCTTATCTACTGCTCTTTATGCATCAATGGGAGTTGGTGGTGGAACAGGAGGCTATGGAGCTGATGGTGGAAAATTCTATACGTATATGCGTGAAGGACAAATTGACTTTGATCGTATTGTAGATGAAAACGTTGCTCGTGGAGATTTAGGTTCTAGTGCTATTTTACGTGCTTCAAACAACGAACACCAATGGTATGGTATGCTTACAAACTTACGTCATGAATTTGATATGGGCTTAACTCTTAGTGGTGGTCTTGATTTACGTTATTACAAAGGAGAACACTATCGTGATGTATTGGATCTTTTAGGTGGCGATTTTTATATTGATAATAAAGACGCAAACGATCCTCAAAAAGTAGTTCGTGAAGGCGATATTATTGCTTATCATAACGACGGATTAGTAGGATGGGCTGGTACTTTTGCTCAAGTTGAATATACTACAGGAAATCTTTCTGTATTTGCTGCAGGATCATTCTCTAATGTTTCAAACAAACGTATCGACTATTTCCAGTATACGGTAGCCGAAGGACAAGAAACTGACTGGGCAAGTTATTTTGCTTTCAGTGGTAAAGGTGGTGCAAACTATAACCTTACTGATAACCATAATGTATTCATGAATGCAGGTTATTTCGAAAGACAACCAGATTTTAAAGCTGTTTATTTGAACAATGCAAATGATTTGAACCCTGATGCTCAAAATGAAAAAATATTAAGTTTTGAATTAGGATATGGATTCCGTAGCCATTATTTGAATGCAAACGTAAACTTATATAACACCGAATGGCAAGATAAAACATTTGTACGTGGTTATCAACAGCCTGATGGAACATATTACACAGCAAACCTTCTTGGAGTAGATGCTGTACACCGTGGTGTAGAATTTGACTTTGAAATGAAACCATTGCCTAACTTGTCTATTACCGGTATGCTATCTGTTGGAGACTGGAGATGGAAAAACGACCTAGTAGACCAAAAAGTATACGACGAAGACCAAGTAGAAGTAGGTACTGTAGATCTTTATATTGCTGACGTACCTGTTGGTGATGCTGCACAAACAACGGCTGCTTTTGGTATTAATTATACTTTCTTGAAATCAATCAAAATTGGTGTAGACTATAACTATTTCGATAGATTATATGCTAAATTTGACCCAATCGGTGGTGGATACAATGCTCCTCTTACTGATGGTGGTAACGTAAACCCATGGACTGCTCCTACTTACAACTTAGTAGATTTAAACATTAAGTACTCTTTCGAATTAGGTGGTTTTGATGCTGCATTATACGGAAAAGTAATGAATCTGTTGGATGTTGAATACATCTCTGATGCTTTTGATGGTGGTGATCATGATTGGTCGTCAGCTAAAACTTATTATGGTTTAGGACGAACTTGGTCTTTAAGTTTAAAACTTAAATTTTAATTAAGTGAAAGGACAAAATTAATTGTATATTAATAACTCCGCATTTTATTAATTTTTATGTTTACATAATTTCGTAAGCAACATTAAAAAGGTCAAAGACCTTAATTATTTTTTTAATTAACAGAACTAGGCTAACCGAACAGTTGGCCTAGCTAAAAATTTAAAATATGAAAAAACTTGCATTATTAAATATATTCTTAGTAGCCTTGTTTTTCACATCATGTGAGCCAAACGAGTTGATTTACGAAGAATTAGACAACGCTACGGTACAGGAAGATCTTCTTTATGAATACAATATTGGTAAAGAAGTTGCTGGAGATGCTTATACACTTACTGATGACGATTATGCATTATCATCTAATGAGGATATAGCTAAATATAAAAACTTTTCATCGAGCAATTTACCTAAAGATTATTTACCAGAAATATTGAATGCTAAATTTACAGCAGAAGATGGTTTCGCTATGTCGGTTACTTATAATTATTATGAAAAACCAACTGTAGACGAAAATAGTGCTCATGAAATTTCTGACGAGGAATATGGATCAATGGGACGATCATACTCTAATTTTGACGATGAAGAAGCAGCAGAAGCTTTAATTGCTAAATTATTGGATCGCACAACTTACAATAACGAAGCAGGTGATGAAACAACAGTATTGTATACGTTATATGCTAAGAGCCAAACTCGCTATGTAAAAGTAAATGCCGATAAAACGACAGAAGTTCTTGATTATTCTAGTGATGCTTATGAGTTAGTTGATGCAGATTATGCAGACTTAGGGTATGGAAAATATAATAATTTTTCGTATATCGATCAAGCAGAAGCTGGTGCAGTTGAATTAGCAACTTTGCGTTCGCACTCACTTCCTAAAGAATATTCTTGTTTAGTGTATAGTAACTACCTTGACAAATATGTAGTATATATTTTTGATGGAACAAACTGGCAAGTGAAACAAAGTGTAATGCCTGTTTCTGAAGCATTAAATTTTGCTTTAAACACTGAAGATGTAACTAACAGTACTTGGTGGGCAGATCCTGCTTTAAAAATTACTTTAGGAGTTGCTGATTATGACTTATATTCAGAAACAGCTAAATACCAAAACTTTGACCTTCGTGGTTCGGTTGCTCCTGGTACGGATAGAGATAAATTAATTGAAATGATTACTGGTATGTTAGATGCAAATCATAGCCCAGTAGACGATCAACAATATTTAGTTTCTTATGCTTACTATGATGGTGGCAATGGAGTAGGAACTGTTCGTTTAGTAAGAACTGCTGGCGTATGGTCTGAAGCTACTTTAGACTTATAATTACGATTAAAAAACAGATAGCTCGAAGAGCTTACAAAAGGAGATGATTTTTACATTCATCAACTAATTCTACATAGAAAGCAACACTTCGATTCATTGAAGTGTTGCTTTTTTTTATTGAACTCGAAGATCTTATACGAATAAACGCTGTTTATTAAGAAAAGACAATGACAGCCTATAAAGGTAAAAAAACACATTTACTATGATACACAAAAAAACACTTCATTGGCATTGGATAAGCCTATTATTGCTACTTTCTGCCACGGTTCTGCAAGCACAAATCGGAACGCCTACAAACCCCAGCTACGGAAATGTACAAAGTACAGCCTCTAGCGATTATTACAGTTCATTAATTGGTCTGAGTGGTACTGATTTGCGTAATGCATTGCAGAACTTAATGGTCAATAGTACGACCAAAGGACAAACCTATGGCGATGCATGGCTAATGCTAGAAGCAGCAGACGAAAACCCTACCGATAATACCCAAGTATGGCAAGTGTATACCGAATCGGGAATAGCCAAAACAGCCCACGTATCGGGAAGTACAGGCTGGAATAGAGAACACGTATTCCCACAATCACGTGGAGGCTTTTCAAGTGGAACAAGCACCAGTTCGGACGGGAAAGATGTATATTTCAGTACAAGTGCATCGCAAATAGCTCATGCTCATGCCGATGCGCATCATCTACGGGCTTCGGATGCTGGAGAAAATGCCAGACGTGCCGATTTGGATTTCTCCAACGTAAGCGGTGCTCGCACCTTAAATAGCTCGTATTATGAGCCTCCATTGAGTGCTAAGGGAGACATTGCCCGATCATTATTTTACATAGCAGTACGCTACGATGATCTCAGTTTAGCTATGGGCGACCAAAATGGACAGATTATTGGCGATCTAACAGCACTTTTAGACTGGCATAGCCTCGATCCAGTAGACGATTATGAAATACGACGAAATAACGTCATTTTCGATTGGCAGAACAATCGCAATCCGTTTACGGATAACCCAAACTTGGCAGCCTATATTTGGGGCGACAAACAAGGCGTAGCATGGCCAGGTAATACGGATACAGGTATTCGACTTACTTCCATAGCAGTTTTCCCAGTAGTGCCTTATGGTGCAGTTTCTGCCGTTCAATCCTACCAAATAGAAGGAACAGAGCTTGGTACAAAATTAAATATAGACGCACCTGCGCATTTTGAAATTTCGCTAACCACTACCGATGCCGATTTTGTGAAATATTTAGAATTAAACATAACCGACGGACAATTAGCCGCAACAACTATTTATGTTCGTTTTGAGCCAGAAGAAGCTGTGGGTGGAGTACTAACGGGCTTTATCGATCATTATAGCGATAACAAAATAGCACGCTTAGAGCTTACAGGGACAGAGGGAGACCCTGCGTCTATTTCTTCGGTGATTTACACGCAAAACTTTGAAACGGATTGTGCGCCCGATTGGGTGATTTACAGCGTGAGTAGTAACAAAAACTGGGCTTGTAATACCTATGGACACAACGGCGGAGCTGCTATGGAAATGAACAACTACGAAGCCGATGCTGCTAGTGAAGACTGGCTCGTCAGCCCATTATTGAATACCACAGGCTATGCCAATACCAAGTTGGAGTATTGGATGGAATGGGATTATTCGGGAAGCACAGTCGAGTTATTTTATTCCACCGATTATAGCGGAACAGGCAATCCCAACGATGCGACTTGGACAAAACTAGCCGATGCACCTACACAAGACGCTTGGACGCTGTATAGTGATGATTTGCAAAGCTTCGCAGCAAGTTCGTTTTATATCGCTTTTAAGCATATTGCTTCCGTAGATGCAAGTTCTCGTATCAATTTGGATGATATTAGCTTAACAGGAACAGAATTAGTACCACAAATAACAACAACGGTGAGTAGCTTAAATTTTGATTATACCGCAGCCAATACTGCTGGACAAATCTTAAATTATACCATCGAAGCAGAGAACCTCGAAGCCGATCTTTCGCTCACCACGCTTGCTCCTTTTGAATTATCCACCGATCAGACGACTTGGAATACCACATTGACAGTAGTACAAGCCAGTGCTGACAACCAAACCGTTTATGTGCGTTACATGCCTGCACAAGAATATATTGGTGGGATAAAAAATACAATAACGCATAGCAGTAGCAATGCCACTAACTTGTTAGTGAACTTGCTTGTAGCAGCCAATCCAAATGCGCAAATGGATGCCACATCATTAACCAAAGACAAAACACTGGATATGGTTACATGGAATTTAGAATGGTTTGGCACGCCAGCCAAAAGTGGACATGCCAGTACGTGGGCAGAGCAATTGACAGGAGTATCTACCACCATGCTGGCATTAGATGCCGATATTTATGCTTTACAAGAAGTAGTGGTGGATGATGTGAATGGTGATTTCCTTACGCCTTTGGTGAACGAACTAAACGCACAAGCAGGTGCTGGCACTTATGCAGGCATAGCAGGTGCTCGATATTCGCTCGACGACCGCACAGCATCAACCGAATGGCCTGCACAGCGGGTTTGTTATATTTACCGAACGGCTAATTTTGCCAACGTACAATCCGAATCGATGTTTACCGCTCTTTACCCTAACTCCAGTGTTAGCTCAATTGATGGATACACAGGAATTGCTTCATTATTTTGGGCTTCGGGGCGTTTGCCATTTTTGTTGGAAGCCGATGTTACGGTAGATGGAACTACTGTACCTTTTAGTTTTATTAATATTCATGCCAAATGCTGTTCGGATAGCAAAGATCGAAAAATAGCCGATGCATTGTTTCTGAAAGCCGAATTAGACCAAAATTATAGTACAAAAAATGTCGTAGTACTTGGCGATTATAACGATTACGAAGAAGGAAGTATGTCGGGGGGCAATAGTCCTTACATTACTTGGTACAGCAACAGTAGTGAAGATTATTTGCATGCTTATGGCGCACAAATCGATCATATTTCTATTTCGGATGAGTTGTATTTTGAGTATCAATCATTGACCAATAATGGCTCGGTAACAGACAATGAAGTGTCTGATCACGATCCCGTATTATTACGCTTAAAGCTTGATGCCAATGACTTTGTGGGACAAATAATAACCGTAGACCCTGTTGCTGGGCTTACTTACAATACCGATCCCATCGTTTTGCATGCCCAATCATCACTTGGCTTGCCCGTAGCCTATGTTCTCACGGCTGGCAATGCTGTACTAGTGGGTAATGTACTCACGATCAAAGAGGCAGGCGACATCAGTGTGCGTGCTTATAACTTAGGCAATACGACCACTGCTGCAGCTAATGCCAGCATCACTTTTACGGTCTACAAGGCATCGCAAAGTATTATTTTTGATTTGGCTACAGAAATAAATCTAAGCGAAGGCTCTGTTGCTCTTAGAGGTATTTCATCGCAAGGACTCTCTGTATCGTACCGAATAACAGCAGGGCAAGGGAGTATTTCGGATGCCACACTTAGCTTTACCGAAGCTGGCGATATTACCGTAGAGGCTTACAACGATGGAGATGCCAACCATGTGGCAGCCTCAGAATCGCAAACAATTACTGTCGTGGATAACACCACAAGCATTGCAGACATTACCGAACGTAAAATTATGCTTTATCCCAACCCAACCAATGGAATGGTGTATGTACAAGATGCAGGACAAGCAAACGTGCAGGTACTTAGTTTATTTGGTACGGTACTATCCGAGCAGCAAGTAGACAATAATGCTACCAATATTGATTTGTCGCACTTAGCCGCAGGAATGTACGTGATACGAATTATTTCGACCGATTACAAACAACAATTATTACTCATCAAAAGATAGGGCTTCGACCTATCAGTATTTGTTCATAAAAAGTCAGAGGATGACTAAGCTTGTTCGATTCAATGCTTTTTTTAAATTACAAAGGTATAATTGAAAAAGTCATCCTCTGACTATCGGGAGCTTTTGTCTTTTATAAACAAACACTATTGGATATTAGGGTTTGTTTATAAAAAATATTATCCACAAAAACATTGATTTGCCAATCGTTTATTTCTAACTAAACCTTCTCTCAATTCCCTCAGATT